>CAYTXN010000199.1:0-1986 GCA_964441195.1 uncultured Limnohabitans sp. | reverse complement strand
TCAACAGTACTTTGTTGAGCAAAGGTAAAATCGCTCGCTACGCCATTGGAACAGGTAACTTTGTAGAGTTTTTTGTGTCTTTGGCCAGTGCTTCGACCTTCTTGTTTTTTGTCAAAGAACTCAGTTTGGCACCCGTGCTTGGTCTGATTTTAGGAGGGATAATTGCAGCGCCTTTTGCCGCCTATATTTGCAAATTGGTTAAACCAAAACACCTGATGGTGGCTGTCGGTATTCTGATAATCATTTTGAGTATTCGAACTTTTTACATTTCTATATTTTGACAAGACCAACCTGAATTGGTCCTAGCTTCTGCCAAATTGATTTCAGAATGGAGTTAATTGCTGTTTTGAAATAGACTGTTGAACATGATCTGTTATCGAATTGACCTTACCTAAATTTGGAATTATGATGAAAGCAGATCTTTTCAAAAAGAATTTGGATTCTCAACTGTCCAACCTCGTCACCATTATCTTATCAATCCGCTGACCGTCTTTGTCGACTACTTCCAATTGAAGATTTTCCACGATCACTGTATCACCTACTTCCGGAATGCTTGCAGATTTGTGGATCATCAATCCTGCCACAGTAGTGAATCCCTTTGTTTTCAGGAGAATATTCAGATCGAAAAATTTCACAAAATCGATGATCGCATACTGACCATCTACTAGCCAACTCTTTTCATCCCGTTTGGTGATTTGATATTCTTCCTGATCTGACTCGCTAGCATCTCCAACCAATGCATCGATTACATCATCCATTGAAACGATACCCATGGTACTTCCATATTCGTCAATAACGATTCCGTAGTGCATTTTTTCCTTTTTGAAAAGCTCCAAAACCTGGTAGGCAAAGGAGTTTTCATTAATAAATAAAGGCTTCCTGCAAACTTTTCGAATATCAAAGTCTTGCTTAAGTCCAGGAGCGAAGAGGTCTTTCAATAATACCATTCCGACGATGTCATCCAGGTCATTATTCTTGCAAACCGGATAGGCAGAGTGCTTTTCAGTATTGATTTTTTCACTCATTTCTTCCCAAGCTTCATCAAGATTGAAATAAACCAACTCTGTTCTGTGAGTAAATAGGGTATTGATTCTTCGGTCTCCCAATTCAAAGACTCGCTCAACAATATCCTGTTCGATGTCCGTGATTTCTCCACCTTCAGCGCTTTCTTTAATGATTGCCTTGATTTCTTCTTCTGAAATTTTGGACTCAGTCAAATTTTTTATTCCAAAGATTGTGAGCAGGAAATCATTGGAAACTGAGAGAAGCCAAACGAATGGCGCAGTGGTTTTAGACAATAAACGCATCGGTTTAGCTACCACCATAGCGATAGGTTCAGGGAAGGTCATGCCTAGGCGCTTTGGGAATAATTCACCTAAAACGATGGACAAATAGGTAACCAAAAGAACGACTAAACCCGTAGCAATAGGACTTGCGTAGGGTGCTAAGATTTCAATTTTGGAGATGAATTCTGCAAAGTCGGTAGTTAGATTTTCACCTGAATACACACCGAGTAAGATTCCGATTAATGTAATTCCGATTTGAACTGTTGAGAGAAATTTGGTTGGATTTTCAGCTAATTCAAGAGCGGTTTTAGCATTTGAGCTGCCTCGGCGTTTGGCATTTTCCAGTTTGAATTTTCGCACCGAAACTAATGCAAGCTCAGACATGGCAAAAAATCCATTGAGCAAGACGAGCAGTAAAATGACTATGAGTTCCAATTCTGGTTTGAATGATTAGAGTAAAATTCCAATTAAAATTCGGAATTACATAGGGATAAGCTTGTTTGGACTTATACAAAAACAAAAAGGCAGGATCGCCCTGCCTTTCAATAATTAATCTTGCGATGAGTTTTTTAGAGCTTTTTGCTCAATCTCGCTTTTTACTTTCCTTTTTTGCTGCTTTGTCAGCTCGCTTTTCTTTCAACGATTTGGTGGCTTTAGACTTATCGTCTTTCTTTTTGCCTTCCGGTTGCTTTGCCATGGA
>CAYTXN010000198.1:0-6374 GCA_964441195.1 uncultured Limnohabitans sp. | reverse complement strand
AACCAGAACTTCTTTATGATGACATTGCGCCAGTCGGATACTACGATTGGTATGATAATAAAGCAGCGATGTTTATACTGGGAGATCCCAACAAGCTTATTTATGCCCATGGCAAAGGTGATCTCCTGGAGATTGACGACCATATTGGGAGAGCGATTAAGCGAAGACCAAAAACCTCCCAAATCAGCTACCTATCCATGAAATCCCCAAAAGAAACTGGAGACGGACTGGAATTGCCAATCAGGACTTATGATATCGAAAATGGTAAAACCGAGGTTCTTGGCTTTGGTTTGGCTGGATCTTTAGATTTAATTTGGCAGGACAACCATTTCATTCTGATGGCACAGGGAAACAATATTTATCAGAAAAAATATAACCATTCCAAATGGGAATTTCTCGGAGAAATAAAAACTGAAACACACCAAAACATAAGTAGAATGGCCTACAGCCCCGATTTGAAAAAGCTGGTAGTAGTCATGCAACGTAAATAATCCCAATAACCTATGCTAATTAACTTAAAAAGTACGCTTACCCTTTCCACCTTATTACTGAGCTCACTTTCACTCTTAGCCCAAATTGAAGACAAGCGGGGAATCGTGGCAAAAAATGCGGAATTAGTGAAAGTTCAGGATGGATTTAGCTTCACTGAAGGTCCAGCAGTAAACAGAATGGGTGATATCTTTTTCACCGATCAGCCAAATGATAAGATTTATAAATGGTATGCAGGAAGTAATAAAATTGAACTGTATAAAGAAGGAGCTGGTCGATCAAACGGGCTATATTTCCAACTTGATGGGACTTTGATTACCGCAGCAGATTTGCAGAATGAGCTTTGGGCTATTGATCAAAATACTGGCAAAGAGACTGTAATTGTTCCCTCATTCAAAGGAAAAAAACTTAATGGGCCAAATGACGTCTGGGTAAGACCTAGCGGCGGATTATATTTCACTGACCCACTTTATCCAAGACCTTATTGGGAAGGAATCCGTGGAAAGGAAATGGAGCAAGACGGACAGCATGTTTATTTTCTTTCAGCAGATCGATCCGAACTATTTCGAGTTGCTGAAGACCTGAC
Organism: uncultured Limnohabitans sp.; assembly: GCA_964441195.1. Classification (GTDB taxonomy): domain Bacteria; phylum Bacteroidota; class Bacteroidia; order Cytophagales; family Cyclobacteriaceae; genus Algoriphagus. The sequence continues at coordinate 5,299 of CAYTXN010000198.1, read as the reverse complement.
TCAGCCAAATGGTATTGTCGGAACTCCTGATGGCAAAACGCTATATGTTGCAGACATCGGAGCAAAAAAGACCTGGAAATATGAGGTCTTGCCAGATGGATATTTGACGAACAAAACGCTTTTCTGTGAAATGGGATCCGATGGCATGACAATCGATGACAAAGGCAATGTTTACCTCACAGGAAAAGGAGTAACGGTTTTTGATCGAAATGGAAATCAAATAGCCCATATTCCAGTACCTGCAAATTGGACTGCAAACGTAGCTTTTGGAGCTTTGGATCGGAAAACACTCTTTATTACTGCCATGGATGCTGTTTACACCCTAAAAATGAAGACTAGAGGGGTTTGGTGAAAAAGGCGGGAAGTCGGAGGACCGTAGACCGAAGATTCTTCCGTCTACGGTCTTCGGTCTTCCATTCTTTTTAGAAACAATTTTCTCCATCTACTTCACAACTCTCTCCATTTGCATTTCCAGCCATGTCTAGAACGGGACTATTTTTGGCAAATTCAATCCAAGCTTTCTCCAGTGTCTGATCAAAAACTTCGTCTGGTTGCGCACCTGAGATTCCAAATTTTCGATCCAAAACAAAAAAAGGCACACCCTTCACTCCTATTTGTCGGGATTCATAAACTTCTTGATCTACAGCATCATCAAACTGATCTGATTCAAGCATTACTTTAATTTTTTCTTCCTCAAGGCCTATTTCAATACCCAAACCAATTAATGTAGGAAAGTCATCTACATTTTTACCTTCGGAGAAATAAGCACTAAGTAAACGCTCTTTCATCGCGTCTCCTTTTCCAGATTCTTTTGCCAAATGAATCAAGCGATGTGCATTTCTGGTGTTGGCAACAACAGCCTTTTCGAAGTCAAATTCAAGTCCTTGCGCAGCGGCCATATTCACTACATTGGAAGTAATTTCACGGGTTTGCTCCATGGACCAACCTTTGGATTGAGACAAATGCTCTAAAGTATTGATGGAAGGGTTAGTTTTTTGATCGGCATTGAGTTGGAAACTTTTCCACTCGATCGTAATCTTATCTTTATAAGGGAATTTTTCAATCGCCTTTTCCAACTTTCTTTTCCCGATATAACAAAAAGGACAAACTACATCTGACCAAATTTCGATTTGCATAGCTTTTTTATTTATTTAAATGACAAATCAGATTTTACACTAAAGAGTTCAAGCCAAACCTGTGAAAACCAAAGAATGCCCCTCCTGTGCGATGGAAATTGACTCCAAAGCAAGTATCTGTCCGATCTGCAAATTTGAATTCCCTAAGCGTTCCCCTTGGATTACATGGATGGCCATCTTTCTGGTGATCATTTGGTTACTTTTCTACATTTTCTAAATAAACCACCTTAAAATGAACAAGCGAGTATTTATCAAATCTCTGGCGGCACTTGGAATCAGTAGCAGTTCGATCTTTCGAGCAAAAGCTGAGACTTTTTCTTTAGAAAAACTTGACTTTTCCGCGAATGATATTTGGGATCAAATTCGTGCAGGGTATCGAATAAAGCCTGATTATATCAATTTAGAGAATGGCTACTACTGCTTTTTACCGGAGGAAACACTGGAAAAATACATTTCCCACATCCGAGAAATAAATTATCAGGCATCCTTTTACATGCGTGGAGTGCAGTTTGAGAACAAAGCCAAATCCGCTGCAATGCTTGCAGAGCTGGTTGGAGCTTCAGCAGAAGAGGTGGTTTTAACCAGAAACACCACTGAATCGCTCGATTTGATAATATCCGGCTATCCTTGGAAGGCGGGTGATGAGGCTGTTTTTGCAAATCAGGATTATGGAAGCATGCAGACCATGTTTGAAATGGCTTCTAAAAGATGGGGGATAAAAACGGTAAAAGTGGATATCCCCATGCATCCTGATAATGATGAAGAAATCGTGGAGGTCTACCGCAAGGCCATCACTACCAAGACTCGCTTGATCATGGTGCCACACATCGTAAATATTACAGGGCATATCCTTCCTGTGAGGAAAATTGCCGATATGGCTCATGAGCTTGGGGTTGAAATTATGCTTGATGGTGCGCATGCAGTCGGTCATTTTACTTTTGATATGCATGAACTTGACTGCGATTACTACGGTAGTAGCCTTCATAAATGGCTCAGTGTACCACTTGGCGCTGGAATGCTTTATGTGAAAAAAGAAAAAATAAGCAAGATTCAACCGCTCCTTGCACCCTTTGATATGAATCTAAAAACCATCGGCTACCTAAATCATATCGGTACACATCCTGCAGCCACTGATCTATCTGTTATCAATGCGATAGAATTCCAAAATAAAATCGGTGCCAAGCGAAAAGAAGATCGACTGAGATTTCTCCAAAAATATTGGTCTGATCAAGTCAGAAATCATCCCGGAATCCAAGTCAATACACCAATAGAGGAAGAAAGAAGCTGTGGAATAGGAAATGTTTGGGTCGAAAAACTTGCACCTTCCGAGATGGGCAAAGTGCTGATGGAAAAGTATAAAATCTTCACAGCGCCGATTGACGGGGCTGGTGTGAAAGGTGTTCGGGTCTCTCCAAACTTGTACACTTCCACCTCTGACTTAGATCAGTTAGTAAATGCTCTGAAGGAAATGGCCAGTTGAGTCAATTGTCCAAATAAAATTTTACAGAAACGAATTATTTGGAATTAAATAAGGTTTAAAATTTTATAGTTCAATAAAAGCTCCTATAAGTCTAAATTTTTCAAATGTTTTCTTGCAATTGATTTATTCAGGTACAACATTTGCACCTCAATTCGCATGATTATCAATATCAACATAGCGCCAAAGTCCCCTACTTCTGATCAAAAAGTTGATTGGAGTGTTGCTATGCCATTTTTTGCTCCATCAAGGAGGAATAGATTTACTTATAGGGTTTGACCCTGTAATATTTTCTGTTTTCCTACGCGGAAAACATGCTCAGCACCATCCTTGAATTTCTAATTAATCACACACTCCGTCTCACGATGGAGAAAACTCATGCAGTCCATTATGGAAGATATTTCTTTCAAAATCATTGTAGCCGACCCAACTCATAAAGAATATTCCACCATCATAGCAGATGAAATGGAAAACTCTGCCAAAGCACGTGGAACCGGTATTGCTAAGCGAAGCCCTGCTTACCTCGAAACGAAAATGGAGGAAGGAAAAGCAGTCATTGCCTTGACATCCGATGGAACTTGGGCAGGATTCTGCTACATTGAAGCATGGGGTCATGGCAAATTCGTGGCTAACTCAGGCCTGATCGTCTCTCCTGAATTCAGAAAGTATGGCTTGGCACGAAAAATCAAACGTGAAATATTCAAGCTCAGCCGGAAGAAATATCCTGAATCAAAGATTTTTGGCTTGACCACCGGCGCTGCCGTAATGAAAATCAACTCTGAGTTGGGCTATATTCCGGTATCTTATTCCGACCTTACAGATGATGAAGAATTCTGGAAAGGCTGCAGAAGCTGCGTCAATTACGAGATTTTGATGTCAAAAAATCGTCAAAACTGCCTTTGCACGGCGATGCTTTATGATCCAAATGCAAAGCGAAATCACACGGAAGACCTTGCACTTCGTGATGATTTCAAAAAAGAAATCAAGTTGTTTGACCGCTGGGTTAGACTCAAAAAATATGTCATGCTGAAATTGAATAAGTCGAAGGATTCAATCACAAGCATTCTCTTTTAATTCATTTCCCTCGGGAATAAACCTATTCAATAAGATGAAGAAAGTTGTTTTAGCCTACAGTGGAGGCTTGGATACCACATTTTGCGCACTTCACTTGACCAAAGACCTTGGCTATGAAGTTCATGCGGTTATTGTAAACACTGGAGGATTTTCAAAGGAAGAATTAGCCGCAGTTGAAGCTCGTGCAAATACCCTTGGTGTCGCTTCATTTCATATTCTGGAGGTGCTTGATACTTATTATGAAGAAGTCATCAAGTATTTGGTTTTTGGAAATGTTTTGAAAAATGCCACCTATCCCCTCTCCGTCTCTGCAGAGCGAATCCTTCAGGCAAAATCTTTAGCAGAATATGCTAAATCAATTGGTGCCAAAGCCGTAGCACATGGTTCGACCGGAGCTGGAAATGATCAGGTGCGTTTTGATATGATATTCCAGACTATTGTTCCGGATATCGAAATAATCACTCCGATTCGTGATCTAAAACTTTCCCGTCAGGAAGAAATCGAATATTTGAAAAAGCATGGGGTTTCCATGAACTTCGAAAAGGCCGCCTATTCCATCAACAAAGGAATCTGGGGAACTTCAGTTGGGGGGAAAGAGACTTTGACCTCTTCGGATTTTTTACCGGAAGAAGCTTGGCCAACTCAAGTGACTGAAACCGAAGCCAAAGAAATAAAATTGACTTTTGTTCAAGGTGAATTGAAAGGGGTAAATGGCGAAACTTTTGAAAATCCTGTCAATGCAATTCAGAAGGTTCAAGCCCTAGCTGGTCCTTATGGAATCGGTCGGGATATTCATGTCGGAGATACAATTATCGGCATCAAAGGCCGCGTAGGTTTTGAGGCCGCTGCACCGTTAATCATAATTAAAGGACATCAACTTTTGGAAAAGCACACGTTGACCAAGTGGCAAATGTTCTGGAAAAACCAGTTGTCAGAGTTCTATGGCAATCATTTGCACGAAGGTCATTATTTGGATCCTGTGATGCGAAATTTGGAAGCCTTCCTTGCTGATACCCAGAAATTTGTTTCGGGTGATGTCCGAGTGATGCTTCAACCTTATCGCTTTACCTTACTTGGAATAAATTCAGATCATGATTTGATGTCTTCTAAGTTTGGCAGCTATGGCGAAATGAACAAAGGATACACCGGAGAAGATGTCAAAGGATTTACCCGCATTTTGGGCAATCAGACAGCCATTTTCCACAAAGTAAACAGCGATGATTAAAATTAAAACAGCAGTCATCGGAGCAGCGGGTTACACTGGAGGAGAATTACTTCGAATCCTGGTACATCATCCTGCCTGCGAACTGGTCTGCGTTCATTCTAATTCTCAAAAAGGAAAAAAAGTAGCTGAGGTTCATCCCGATTTGATCGGAGATTGTGATTTGATTTTCACTGATCAGGTTCCAACCGATGGAATTGATGCCGTGTTTTTAGGTTTGCCTCACGGTGAAACTAAGGGATTTCTTGAAACTCATGCATTCGGTCCAGAAACAGTTATAATCGATCTTTCCACTGATTTCAGAAATGAATCTGACGGTTTCGTCTATGGCCTTCCTGAAGTGAATGCTGAGAAAATCAAATCCGCAAAACGAATCGCAAACCCTGGATG
>CAYTXN010000197.1:0-6390 GCA_964441195.1 uncultured Limnohabitans sp. | reverse complement strand
TTGCACCATGATGGTATAGAATCGGCTTTATATTAATTTCTCCTCCGCAAGTTCGATTGTTCCAAACCATCGAATCAATTCCATTTTGATTAAAAAGTTTGACAAGGCCCATGGCATAATGCCGTCTGGAATCCCCTTCAAGACCATGTGAAACAATCAGGAGCTTTTGACTTCCAACCTTAGACCAATCCAGGTTCAAAAAATCACCATCGGGAGTATCTATCTTTTCTCTTTGGTAAACTACTCCTTGAACCTTTCTAAACAAACTGGGTACTATTGTCTCTAGGTGACCATTAAATAAATGCCTTGGAGTATTTTGATATGAACTTTGGATTATTGGCATTATGAGAATTTACAAACTTCATAGGAAGTTCATTTTGAGGTAATCAGACGACAGTTTATGAACTTTACATTTGTGATGTAAAGTTCATCATAGGGTTTAATTTATAAAAAAGTGGAGCGGCATGTGCCTGCTCCTTTTTTAATTTTTGAGTCGATTCACTTCTGCGATTGCAATCTTTACTTTTTGCAGAAAATCTTGAAAATGAATCGATGCAGCTTGCCCAAAACCCTGAGATTCAAGGATTACCTTGCCATCATTTAAGCATTCTATTAAATCACTAAATTCAAACATCGAAAGCGTTGGCTTGATCTTATGCCGAATCTGCTGGATTTTTACCTCATCTTTTTCTTGGATTCCTTCTCCATATTTGGACTGTAGCTCTAGCAATCCATTATAAATCGCTGATGTCAATTCAAGTCTAAACTCGTCATCTCCTTCAGCCATTTCCAGAATCCTTTGATTCAATTCCGGGTAAATACTACTCATGTTCGCGATCTTTAATAGACTTTCCTGCCAGAAATCCTGTTGACCAAGCGGCTTGAAAATTAAAGCCTCCTGTAATTCCATCAATATTTAGGACCTCCCCAGCAAAGTATAGGTTTGGGTGATATAAACTCTGCATTGTTTCTGGATTGATTTCTTCTAAAGAAATGCCACCTGCGGTCACAAATTCCTCTTTAAAAGTGGTCTTTCCATTTACTTCCAAAATATAGCAAAAAAGGTTTTGTACCAGTCTATTGAGTTGCTTTTTTGGCAAATTTCCATAAAGTTGATTATGATCTACCTCGGACTTAAGACAGAAATGTTCCCAAAGCCGCGAAGGAATATCAAAAAGTGTGTGTGTTAAAACTTTCCGATTGGGATGAGCTTTTCCATAATCACTTAATCGTTGTAAATAGTCTTTCTCTCCAAAATTGCCGTTCCAATTGATAATAGCGCGGGCATGATATTGATGCTCATGCAGCCATTCTGCACCAAAAGCAGAAAGCTTTAAAACTGCCGGACCACTAATTCCCCAATGAGTAATTAATATTGGTCCTCGGTAATTCAGTTTTGTACCTTCTATTTTTACAAGACCATCGGATACTGCCACACCCATCAATTCACGAATAGGTTCACCGGGAGTATTGAAAGTAAACAATGAAGGAATTGGGCTATTTATGGTATGATTTAAAGACTTAAGAAAATTATAACCATCAAATTTCGGATGACCTCCTGTTGCAATCACCACGGCATCGGCACGGAAAACTCCTTTTTCGGTGAACAATTCATAGCCCGATTTGGTAGGATTCAGCTCTTTGATTCCTGTAGAAATCAGGATTTTCACTTGGCTCTTTTCAGCCTCTGAAAACAATATGTCTACGATGGATTGTGAAGAATTAGAAGTAGGAAAAACTCGACCGTCCGACTCTACTTTTAACTCAACGCCACGGGACTCAAACCAATTAAAAGTATCAGGAATAGAAAAATGACGAAAGACCCGCTTCAAGAATTTTTCACCCCTAGGATAATTCTTCACTAGTTTGGAGATCTCCATTGGTCGATGCGTGACATTGCATCTTCCACCACCAGAGACTTTCACTTTAGAAAGGAGCTTGGGACTTTTTTCAAAAATAGTAACTTCTCTACCTTTTCCACTGGCATGAATAGCAGCAAAAAAACCTGCCGCTCCTCCACCTATTACCACGATTTTCAATTGATATAATCTATTAATTAACAGAAGCTTATAATCACCTTCTTTTATTAGTGAATGAACCTAATATTCCTCTTGCCAATTCTCGGAAAAGCGTTCTTCCCATTTGACGAACCATCGTGTTTTTACTCAGTTCACCAATAAGAGATTCATCTTGTTTGGTTCGGGTTCCTGTTCTCGGGGCTGGTCCTGGCACTTTGGCTTTCTCCTGTTCTTTCTGCACTTGCTCCATTTTTCGTTCCAGGATTTCATAAGCACTGTCATGATCGATTTCCTGATTGTATTTGGACGCAAGCTGTGATTTGGAGACTACTTGATTGATTTCAGAGTCATCCAAAATATCCATTCGAGTGATTGGGGCGCGAACCAAGGTATGCGCCAAAGGTGTTGGTATGCCCTTTTCGTTCAAGGCAGTAATTAATGCTTCACCTATTCCCATTGCCGTCAAGACTTCGGAAGTCTTGTAGAATGGTGAATCCGGATAGTTTTCGGCAGTTTTTGTTATAGCCTTTCGGTCCTTTGCAGTAAACGCCCGAAGTGCATGCTGCACTTTCAACCCCAATTGTCCCAATACGCTATCAGGAACATCAGTTGGAGTTTGGGTACAAAAGAAAACACCAACACCTTTTGAACGGATCAACTTGATGATGGCCTCAATTTTCTCCATGAGGTCTTTGGAAGCATTAGAAAATACTAGGTGCGCTTCATCTATAAACAGACATAACTTAGGCTGATCTGAGTCTCCTTGTTCAGGAAAGGTTTCATAGATTTCAGAAAGCAAACTCAACATAAATGTGGAAAACAGTTTTGGTCTGCTCTGAATATCGGTCAATCGAATTACCGATATAACTCCCTTACCATCCTTAGTTTTGCAAAAATCTTCCACTTCAAACGAGCGTTCCCCAAAAAATCGATCTGCCCCCTGCTGTTCCAATTCAATAATCTTTCGCATGATGGTATTGACCGAAGCAGATGAAACCTGACCAAATTCCTTCGTTATGGCTTCTTTGCCTTCGTTTGAAACGAATTGAAGGACACGTTTGAAGTCCTTCAAGTCCACCAGTGGCAAATGGTGCAAATCACAGTACCTGAAAACCAAAGCAATCACGCCCTGCTGCGTATCATTTACTTCTAAGATCTGGGAAATCAATACAGGGCCAAATTCTGAAACTGTCGCTCGCAATCGAACACCCTTTTCATTGGAAATGGTCATTAACTCAACAGGGAGGCCTTGTGGAGAATAATCCACTCCAATCGTAGCGGAGCGTTTCATGATGAAATCAGATGCTTCTCCTGGCATGGCAAGACCCGAAAGGTCTCCTTTCAAATCCATCAGAACAGAAGGCACTCCTTTTAGCGAAAGCTGCTCTGCTATGACTTGAAGGGTTTTTGTCTTTCCCGTTCCTGTGGCACCGGCAATCAAGCCATGCCGGTTCATGGTTTTAAGTGGAATTTTAATGTGGCAGTTTGAAACTGCCTCACCGTCTAAAATACCCGTTCCAAGGACAATGAAGTCTTTTTTATAAGTCTGACCTTCAGTTAGAAGGATTTTAAACTGATCGATTTTGCTCATTGGGGAAAAAGTTTTGAATTCCAAACTACAAAAAAACCTTGAGTTGCCTCAAGGTTCTTTGATGATAAGTCATTGTTTGTTTTAATGTGTCACCACAGGGTCAAGTGCTTTGGCTTGGTTGATAAAATCCTCGATTTTAGAAAGGGCTGGAACAACTTTGGTAAGGCCTTTTTCCGCTTGGGTTTTTACTAGTGCTGCGTGCAGATTTTCTGGATTTCTGGTTCTTAATTCTTTAACAGTATCAACACCTGCGGCTTTTAGCAACTCCGCAAATTGACTTGCAACACCTTTGATTCTGAATAGATCGGCCATGTTTACCCAATCCAAGATTTTTCCTTCATCAATGCCAGAAGCTTCAGCCATTGCTTTCCTTCCTGATTTTGATGCACCTTTTTCTAGAAGTCCTTCAACAGTGGTGACTCCAGCATTGGCTAGTTTTCCTTTAAAAACTTCGCCGATTCCTTCAATCAATGTGATGGCTTTTCCCATGTTTTTCTGTTTTGGTTAAAATTTTGGATTACTATTTAATATTGAAAAATCAACTATCAGATTGGAAGCAAATTCTTCTCTATGAGCTAAAATAAAAACAATTTTTTATAGACAAAATGAAAAATTATATTTCGATACAACCCGCTTACAAATTTTAACTTTGGCTTAACAAAAACTGTTGTTTACTTACTTCAAATTATTCCAAACACAACATTGAAAATCCATACATCACTTCTTCGATTTCTACTTTTCATTCTATTATCGCTGCCTGCGGTTGATACTTTCGCTCAAGCGGGCCCAAATTTGGGTCAAACTGACCGATGGATGAAAGGTGCCATGGCAGCACTCGAAAGAAAAGATTATCAAACCGCAAATTCCATTTTTAGAAATTTAATCGATTCGGGTCTTCCACTACCAGATGAAATGCCCTATTATTTTTCAGAGACACTTTTTGAATTAAAGCAATATGACAACAGCTCAAATTTTCTGAATAAATACCTTGAATTAACTGGATTTAAGGGAGAAAACTATCAAGGAGCTAAGGAGCTTCAGGAAAAGCTAAAAGTACATATAGAGGAGATTCACTCCTGTCAATTATGCGACAGAAGAGGTTATCGTTTTGCTACATGCTTCACCTGTGATGGATCAAAGCAAATTGAGCAAGATTGTAATTATTGCAAATCAAAAGGAATAGTAGGCTGTAGCCGATGCGCTGCAACTGGATTGATCAAAAAGGTTAATGTTTTTAATATCATCGAATTTTTTGAATGTGAGCGTTGCTCAGGAAAAGGTCGTTTGACTTGTCCTGAATGTGAAGGATCAGGAAAGGAAATCAGCGATTGCAAAACCTGCTTGGGCTCTGGAAAAATTACATCTGATGAAATCTGTGATCATAAGGAACACGCCCATGCAGAAGTCACAAAAAAGTAAAAATCCCGCTAAAAGCGGGATATTAAATCATTTACAGTATTTATTAAATGTTTCTGCTGCACCGGGGTATTCGAGCACTGAAGCCAGTTTGAAATCTTCACAGGCTTGTTTGTTCCTATCCAAAGCCACTTTTAGTAACCCACGATTTAGGTAAGCTTGTCCAAAGTCTTTGTCGATTTGAATTGCGCGTCCGTAGGCCTTCAGCGCATCTTCAGGTAATCCTAATTGATGCAGGGCTCTCCCTTTGAGAAAAGAAGCCATTGCTGGGGCACCGGATATTTCTTCAGCCTTAGTTGCATAAAGTAATGCACTGGCGTAGTTTTTCTCCTCCAATTGGACGGCAGATAAACTGAGTAGAACTTGGAAGTTATTTGGCTCATAGGCCAAAGCTGACTCAAAGTCAACTCTGGCTTTATTCAAATCACCCATTTCCTGAAATGCTCTCCCACGATTATAAAGCAAGGTTACATCGGTAGGTTTTAGCTTAAGATTCTCAGTGTAGGTCTGAACGGCCAGTTCATATTCTGCATTTTCAAAATACCTGTCAGCTGGATTCTTTTTAGTTTCAGAACAGCTCCAAATCGTTCCCGCTAAAGCAGAAACTATCAAAGCTTTGGTAAATAACTTCATGATTTTGTTTTAAACTGCTACGTTGTTTTCTCTTAACGCATCATTAAGTGATGTTTTGAGATCGGTCGAGGCTTTCCGTTGTCCAATTATTAAAGCGCATGGAACTTGGAAAGTTCCAGCAGGAAAATTTTTCGCAAGAGATCCTGGAATCACCACTGAACGAGGAGGAACAAATCCTTTGTATTCAATAGGTTCCGAACCGGTCACGTCAATAATTTTTGAACTTGCTGTCAAAGTAACTCCCGCTCCGATTACCGCTTCTTTTCCGATTCGCACTCCTTCAACTATGATGGCTCTCGAACCGATAAATGCACCTTCTTCTATAATTACCGGAGCTGCCTGGACAGGTTCTAAAACTCCTCCAATGCCGACTCCACCACTCAAATGAACGTTTTTGCCGATCTGTGCACAAGATCCAACGGTGGCCCAAGTATCAACCATCGTGCCACTGTCCACATAGGCTCCGATATTAACATAACTTGGCATCATCACCACTCCAGATGCTAAAAAAGCCCCGTAGCGAGCTACAGCATGAGGAACCACCCGTACGCCTTGCTTGGCATAGTTGGTTTTGAGAGCCATCTTATCATGAAACTCAAAAGGCCCAACTTCAATGGTTTGCATTTTTTGAATTGGGAAATAAAGGATTACAGCCTTTTTCACCCAGTCATTAACTTTCCAGCTACCATCTTCCAAAGGTTCAGCAACTCGAAGTTTGCCGGCATCCAAATC
>CAYTXN010000196.1:0-6441 GCA_964441195.1 uncultured Limnohabitans sp. | reverse complement strand
TGCCTAATGAGGGATATCTTTATCTTTGGCAAAAAATTATAAATAACATGCGAAAACTATTGGCCTTGGTCGTTCTGCTATTGGCAGGCCAACCGATTTCTTTGGCACAAAGTCAAAACGAAAGACCCAAACTGGTAGTGGGGATAATTGTCGACCAAATGCGTCAAGAGTACTTTTATAGATTTGGAGAGCGTTTTGGCGAAGGTGGATTCAAGCGATTCACCGACCAGGGTTATATGATGACCAATGGACACTATAATTATATTCCAACTTTCACAGGACCTGGCCATGCCTCAGTTTATTCGGGCACGACACCTGCAACTCATGGAGTTATAGCGAATAACTGGTACGTCAAGCAGCTGGGACGAGCCATCTACTGCGCCGAAGACAGTACGGTATCCAACGTGGCTGGGTCTCCGGAAAATGGTCAAATCAGTCCACGGAATATGTTGACAACAACTATTACAGATGAATTGCGATTTGCGACAGGTAAGCGATCAAAAGTAGTAGGAATAGCGATCAAAGATCGAGGAGCAAGTCTCCCCGCCGGACATACGGGAGATGCATATTGGTATGACGACGTAACAGGCGACTTTATGACTTCTACCTATTATTATGATTCTTTGACCTTGCCTAAGTGGGTTTCAAGCTTCAACTCCAAAAAAATACCGGATTCTTACTTGAAGCAAACTTGGAATACCCTCTACCCGATTGATACTTATAAAAATAGCATTGCCGATAATAATGACTTCGAAGGACCATTTATTGGTAAATCAACACCGACTTTCCCTTACAATCTCGACTCGTTGAAGACTGATAACGGTGGCTATGGATTGGTTTCCTCCACACCTTTTGGCAATACGATTACATTTGATTTTGCCTATGCTGCGATAGAGGGCGAAAAACTTGGACAGCGGGGAGAGACGGATTTCTTAGCGGTGAGTTTTTCAAGCCCAGATTACATCGGACACCGATTTGGGCCACCATCTGTTGAAGTGGAGGATACTTATCTAAGGTTGGATCAAGAGCTGGCTAAATTCTTTGAATACCTCGATAATACTGTCGGAAAGGATCAATACTTGGTATTTATTACTTCAGATCATGGGGTAGCTGAAGTTCCGGCTTACATGGAAAGTGAAAATGTGCCCGGAGGAAATTTCAACTCAGGAATGGTAACAAACCAGCTACGAGGATTTGCTCTGGCCATGTATGGGGAAGGAAACTGGATCTTGAACTTTTCTAACGAGCAAGTATTCTTAAACAAAGATCTCGCTAGAGAAAAGAAGATTGATTTTGTCCAAATGCAACGAGATATAGCTGATTATTCGCTTCGACTCAGAGGGGTGAAAGAAGCATACACAGCACAGGATATGCGGAGCCAGGAATTCACTAAAAATGCTTCTCACCTTCTTCAGATGGGATACAATCATAAAGCATCGGGAGATGTTTTGTTAGTGCTAGAACCAGCTTGGCTGGCCGGTGGTCAGCGTGGAACAACCCATGGATCGGGCTATTCCTATGATACGCATGTACCGATTGCATTTTATGGGTGGGGAATTAAACCAGGTAAAAGCTCAACCTATGCTTCAGTAACTGATATAGCTCCGACTTTGTCCATTCTTCTTAAAACCAGAATGCCAAACGGAACCACAGGCCAACCAATTAAAGAAATATTAGATTAAGGATTATTTAAATCAAAAATCAAAACCCCATTCTAAGTTGCTAGAATAGGGTTTTGGTTTTAATAGAGCCTAATAAAATTCGTTCTTGGTCAAGTTAAATTATTCAGTCCAACTCATAGGATAATTTTTGTCCACAAACTCCAATGCATCCGTGGTGATGAAAAGCGGACGATGAGTGTCCAACATCACTGCGTATTCATGGGTTTCTTTTGCACCGATAGACTTCTCCACAGTTCCCGGATGAGGCCCATGAGGCAATCCTCCCATATGAATGGTAAATGATCCTCGATCAATGCCTTTTCTACTCATAAACTCTCCTTCTGCATAATACAACACTTCATCCGAATCGATGTTGGAATGATTGTATGGTGCAGGAATGGATAGAGGATGATAATCAAATAGCCTAGGCACAAATGAACAGATCACAAATCCCCAAGCTTGGAAAGTCTGATGCACGGGTGGTGGCTGATGAATTCTACCTGTGATCGGTTCAAAATCATGAATAGAAAGTGCATACGGATAAAGAAATCCATCCCATCCGACAATGTCTAATGGGCTGTGGCCATAAGTGTACTGATGTAAAAATCCCTGCTTTTTGATTTGAACGAGATAGTCCCCTTTTTCTCTTTCGATATGCAATTCGTGAGGGGGTCGGATGTCGCGCTCACAGTATGGGGAATGTTCCAACAGCTGCCCGACTTCATTTCTATAGCGTTTGACAGTTTCCACAGGACCATGAGATTCGATAACTAAAAGCCTTAATGGACCTTCTTCTTTGAATTCAAATCTGTAAATCGTCGTTCTAGGGATCACGATGTAATCACCTTTTTTGACTTCCAATTTTCCAAATTGAGAAAACAGAACTCCTTCACCATCGTGGATGTAGATGATCTCATCTCCATCTGCGTTTTTGAAATAGTAATCCATCTTTCGCTTTCGAGGTGTACAAATACCCATCATGACATCGTTGTTCATCATGAGCATTCGACGTGCACTCAGGTAATCTTCCCCGGTAATTTCAACCCCTGAAGTTTTTAGGTGGGTTTGGTTAAGACCATGTTCTTTTGCCGGTTCCCAACTGAATGATTTTGGAGTCCCGATCGATTTTACCTCATTGGGATTAAAGATATGATAGAGATTGGAATAGATTCCTGAAAATCCCTTGGAACTGACAAGCTCTTCTTTATAAAGGCTTCCATCAGGTTGTCGAAACTGCGTATGTCTCTTGGGAGGTATTTGTCCCAATCTAAAGTAATAAGCCATATTTTTGGGTTTATGTCAGCAAGTTACGATTCTCTTTGGATCATCGAAAACTGGAAAAGCAAAATGGCCGGTGAAATAGCCGGCCATTTTTTGAAAGAAATCAAGTTTAAGTTTACTTTTCTTCTTCTTGAAACATCATTTTACGTAGGCTTTCAACACTTTCGCCTGTTTTTTCTTGAAGACGTCCAAGGACTTTGTCCTCTTGTCCTTCTTGATACATCAAATCATCATCTGTGAGGTTAGCAAATTTTTGCTTCATTTCTCCTTTAATTTGATTCCAATTACCTTTAAGTTGTAGTGACATAGTTTAAAATTTTAGATTTATAAATAAAACAGTATACCCTATTACACGGATTAATTATAAAATAGTTTAAAAACTAAGATATTTAAAATGAAACTGCTAAGTATTGTAACGTTAAGTATTTGTATCTCTTTTTGTCACATGGAAGGGGCATTTTCTCAAAAACTGATCTGGTCAGATGAATTTGAGACTGATGGATTACCGGATCCTTCAAAATGGAGCTATGACGAAGGGGATCATGGTTGGGGAAATAACGAGCTTCAATACTATTCGAAAGAAAATCTAAAAAATTCCCGTGTTGAAAACGGGATTTTAATAATTGAAGTCATTCAAGATACCACACAACCTAAAGGCTATACTTCTGCCAGATTAGTCACTAAAGGAAAAGCTGCATGGAAATATGGCTACATCGAAGTGAAGGCAAAGCTTCCCGAAGGAGTTGGGACTTGGCCAGCAATCTGGATGCTTCCCGAGGTAAATAATTATGGTGGTTGGCCAAAAAGTGGAGAAATTGATATCATGGAGCATGTCGGATATGATCCAGGCAAGGTCCATGGGACGGTTCACACTGAAGCCTTCAACCACTCGATCGGGACACAAAAAGGCGCGCAACTTCTGGTGTCTGATTTTCAAAATGAGTTTCACATTTATGCTATAGACTGGAAAGAAGAAAAGATTGATTTCTTTATAGATGGCCAAAAATATTTCACTTTTGAAAACACTGGAAATGGGTCTAAAGAGTGGCCATTTGACCATCCTTTTCATTTGATTCTGAATATTGCGGTAGGAGGGAATTGGGGTGGTGCTCAAGGAGTTGATGCTGATATATGGCCTCAGCGAATGGAAGTTGATTATGTTAGGGTCTTTGAAAAGAAACCCTAAACTCCTCACCACAAGCAGGACTTTTCACCAAATAGGGCTTCTTTTTTTGTAATGTCTAATAATGTGTCTTACTTAGAAGTCAACAATTTTGAAATAGACCCAACCCATGCAAGATTCTATCCTTAAAAGAAGAAAAGCACGCGCCCTTATTATTATTGGTATTTTGTTACTCTTGCTTTATACTAAAAATTTATTGGAGCGTCAGTCCTTCAGAAGCATCAGCAACACATTTACGGAAGTTTATAATGATAGGCTGGTAGTTGAAGGTTACATTTTTCAGATTTCCGAAAATCTATTTCAGATTCAGAAGCTAGTCGACCATTGTAATATAGATTATGACTATTCTAAAGTAATTGAAGAGATTGCGGCAAATGAGCGATCAATTCTTACGATTATCACGGATTTTGAAGCGACGAATCTCACAGAACAAGAAGCCGGATATCTTGCTGATTTCAAAAAAATCATCGAAACCGATCTGAACATTAAAAGTTATGATTTGCTGTTTTCTGATTCTTCGGGCGTTAATCGTGCGCAAGTCAAAATATATGATGAAAAAATCTCGCTTGCCCGAACAGATTTGGATAATTTGAGCAAAATCCAAATGGAGGAAGGGGAAAAATTAATCAGCAAAGCCAAGGTTCTTATCAACCGATCCCAAATTTGGGCGCAGTTTGAAGTGGCTCTGCTGATTATTTTGGTGGTAGTGATGTTTCTACTTTTGTTTAGAAAGTCAGAAAGCAACCGCGGGATGATTTAAACCCGGGTTTAATACTCCAAAGCGGAAAGGTATTTTGCATTGGCTTCTGCCGCTTCCATTGGAGTACCTGATGGGAAACTCTCCTGCTCGACAATGAAATGTTCCATTCCTATTTCTGAAGATTGCTTGATCAAATCCACGAAAGGAATTTCTCCGGCTCCTAATGCTACACCCCGCTGATGTGGGTCACCGGTTCCTGATTTAGCATCTTTCAAATGACAAAGTCTAAATCTTCCGGGAAATTTTGAAAGATATTCCGCTGGATTAGCATTGGCTACATGCACCCAATAGATATCCATTTCAAAATCGACCAAGGCAGGATCTGTTTCGTTCATGAGAATGTCCTGAGGCAGGACCCCCTCCTGATTTACAAAGGTATAGTCATGATTGTGATAGGCGAATCTGATTCCATACTCCTTTAACTTTTCACCTATTTGATTAAACTCCTGGGCTTTTTTTCGATAATCGTCCAAGGATTTTTGTGGTCCAATCCATGGACAAATTAAATATTTCATTCCTACTTCCGCAGCTTGATTAGCCTGAGTTTCTAGGTTTTCAAAGACATTTGCATGTGAAGCGATCATAGTCGTTTCAGTTTCCGAAAGTAGCGACTTGAATTCTGAAGGTTGCATTCCCCACAGAATACCATTTCCACCATCAAATCCCTCAAATTGTTTGTATCCATATCCCGCTAGGGACCGCATCGTTGATTGAGGATCTAATGCCATTTCATCTTTGACAGAGTAAAGTTGAATGCCAAAAGTTTCAAGCTTGGATTTGGCTAAATCAGTAACATCATTTTCCTTTTTTGGAGCCGAACAAAATTGCAAAGGCATCACTGCAGCTCCCAAACCAAACATAGCACTGGTTTGAATAAATTTCCTTCTTTGGTTCTTCATAATTGGGTTGAATTAAAAAGCCTGCCTTTAGAAAGGCAGGCTTGTGTTTTATCTCATAAATTACTTATAAGGCCCAGGCTTTATCGCCTTTCTTATAGTCAATACATCCGTCGTATTGGCCGGGTACTTCCACATATTTGAGTGCTTGTGTCGCACCGATTTCAGAAGTGAAATAACCTAATACAGTTAAGTCTCGAAGCATATTGATGACAATTGGTTCTCGAGAATCGCCACTTGCTTTGAATTTATCCTGCATTCCATTGAGGAAGGCTAGACGATCTTCGGAATTTGCGTCCATGAAGTCGGCACCTTTTTCAGTTTTGAAATCTTTACTCAACTGATTCAATCCATCGATGAACGCTTTTTGTTGATCGGCATCATAGGTGTCTTTCACCATCATGACCATGAATTGACCTATCCCTGCAGCTTTTGCTCCGGGAGTATCAGTTGTAGGTATGATAGTTTCCCCGATTTCGTCCAAGAAAGCAAGATCTTCAGGACTGAAATTGAGGTCTTTTAGCTGTCGTTCGGGTGAACAACCGGTGATGATGGCTGTGGCACCAATCATCGTGCCTCCCATCATTAGTACGACGCTTTTCAGTGCGTCTCTTCTATTCATTACAGTCATTTCTTTCTCGAATTAGAGGTTCATCTTTT
>CAYTXN010000195.1:0-6492 GCA_964441195.1 uncultured Limnohabitans sp. | reverse complement strand
TGCAAAGCCTGAAGCGTTTTTCTCAAGTAGGGTAGAATTTCCGGTTTTCAGATCAATTAGGTACAAATCCCTGCCAATCTGAATGTCCCAGCTGTATGCTCGACGGTATGGATCATCGGTCCAAGCTAGTGCAACATCTTTCGTGATTTTATTCTCTAGCATTACGTTATCCACCTCAGGTGTTCCGAGTTGGGTGACACTTGAGGTTTTGAGATCCAAAACAGCCAAAAACGTGTTTTTCTCATCTCTGGATTTATTTTGCAGCTGCATGGGCTGAATCTCTGCATCCTGCCAGCCCCAGATATCCAGACTTACTCTGTCCTCATCCAAGATTGTCGTGTCGTTTGCATAAGCATAGTCAACATAGTCTTTGGCCACGCCAAAAAAGAGTCTGCTTTCATCCTCAGAAAACCGCACACTTCCATCAGGGCTGATTCTGCCGTTTGCAAGTTTCACAGCAGATTTTTCAACCTGTATTGCCAAATCAGATTTTCTCACATCATATATATATAAGGTGTGCTGTGGCTTTTTAGCCTTGAGCGAATCGTCCGTTGCAATGAAAGATAGAAAAGAAGACTGTGGAGAAAAGGATAAGTTGGAATAGGTGGTCATTTTCTCATGAACCAATATGCTTTCACCTGTTGCCAAATTCAAAATATGAATCGCTGCATTATCCAAAGTGTCCTCCTCTGCCAAGGTATACTGGAGGAAATCACCATTTTGTGCGAAACTGAAGTTTTTCACCCGTTCAAATTCCCAGAATTTTTCTCCATCCAAAGATCTGACAAGGAGTTTTGTTCCTTCGGTTTTCTTTGGCTTTTCTGTTTTTTTGGTGGAATCAGCTTGAGTAGAATCAGCAGGATCAGTCTTTTTTGGGATTTCCTTTTCAAAGTGAACAGCGATCCAACTTCCTTTTTCGGAAGGAATTGCGAATGACTTTACTCGAGGGAGTTTTTCAATTTTTCCAGAGGAAAGCTGAAGAATAAACAGGCTGTCCTTTGGCATATCATCCGCCTTTTTCTTTTTCAGCTTCAGCACTTTGACTGAATCTTTTTGTGGAGCAATTTTCCCTACAGCAAAAGCATCATCAGCCGAGAAAGTAAATCCAATTCCACGTGGGATTACAGTTTTGCTACTTGGGGTTTTAAATGGGAAAATCTCCAACCTTGAATCTCCATCTTGAGGACTGATCTGGTAGCCAACGAATTGGCCATTTTTTGTGATTTTCTCTGAAGAAAGGCTTTCCCAACCGTCATAATCAGCATGAGTCAGTGATCTTTTTTGCTGCGCAAAGACATTTTGCGAAGCAATAATAAGTATCAAAAACAGCCAAACGCTGTACAATTTGATCATAGTAATAAAATTATTGGTTTAATGTAAATTCCCGCTCAAGGAGACCTCCACGGGTGGATGAAAGTTTGATTTTGCCTTTGACTCCCTCATTTCCATCCACTTTTACTTTGAAGGTAGCAGTCTTCTTTTCCCCTACTCCAGTGTAGCCTGAGTAAATCGTTTTGTCATACAAAGTTGGAGCAGTGATTTTCACTTTGGCGTTTTCGTAGCCTTTGGTTAGCTCTTTATCAAAATCAAGTGATACACGATCTTCCTGAACGATCTTCACCAGTTTGGCTTGCTCCAATGCCACCGGTAATTGTCCGGTGTTGCTCCATTCCAGCGTGATTTCATATTCTCCATCGCTCAGTTTGTTTACTTTAAGATCGGAAATCGTGAGCTGAGGCAGTCTTTTGGCCATGGCAAGATTGAACAAAGCTTGCTTTTTAGCCCAATCTTCAAGTTGCCAAGGCGGACCATTTTGTCCAAAGAATTTAGGATGGAATCCACCGATTTCCACTTCACCTAGTTGAGGATGCGTGAATGGAGTCCATGGCTTAAACCCCTTGCTACCATTAGCCTCGTCATCCCACATCAGTCCATCGTAATCATCGTAGATTCCGTCACCATCGTAATCCTTCATGGCGCCGTTGTTCCAAAGCTCATCACCATACCAGATGCTTCCATAATAGAAATATCCGAAATCAGGTCCATGGCCAAAAAGCGGCTGAGGTTTTAATGGATCGCCAGTCATAGAGTTGACCTTATAGCGCGTAGAATAGGTCTCGTACACGTCCCCTGCCCAAGGATAAGCGGTAAACGAAAGACCGAGTTCATCCATTTCTTTATAGATAGCCAAATCCTCAGGATACATACGCTCTTCGGATTTGGAAGTGGATGGAGGTCTTAAGTGCATAGGTACTCGAGTATCCATGGAATTCACGACCGAAATATTAGGATGACTAAGCATCCAAAGTGCAGTAGATCGAGTCTCAACTTCGCTGAGTGGGTATTCCCCAGCTCCTCCTTGGGTATAACCTCTTCCTGTGAGGTCTCCACCTGAGTTTGGTCTCCAGTTTTCAGGATAGTTTCGATGAAGATCCAATCCTCCTACACCGTCTTCATTATAATCACCATCCCCATCATTGTCGATTCCTTCGGTATAGACTAAATATTCGCCTTTCCCTGGAAATGTCCGTTTCATTAACCGCCCTTTTGAATCTTTTGGGTCAATGATGAAATTGGCTTTTTCCTTTTCTTCTGGAGTTACAGCCTTTTTTCTCATTTGGTAAATAATCCCATCTCCGTCCAGGTCTTCTTCAGGATCTTCGTCTAAAAGTCCGTCGCGATCATTATCATAAGGTCGAACCGTGCTTCTGTTTCTTTGCTCCGTGTAGAGATAAAGATTAGATCCATCCGGATTATTCTGAGGACGCAGGTAGATAGCTTTGGTATCGATCAAAGCGGTGATTTCAGTGTCTTTGCCATAATTTTCAATCAAATGCTGAGTCAGCCAAAGAATGGATTCACTTGCCGTGATTTCTCCGGAATGTCGCCCGCCTTCGAAATAAGCAGCAGGTTTGTCTGTGTCCTTGCCCGTTTTTTTATTGGTCAGGGTCATCTGATAAATAGGACGCCCTTCGAAGGATTCTCCGATTACATACAAATCAACGATATCAGGAAATTGGGTTGCCCACCTTTCATACCAAGCATACATGACGTCTACAGTATGGTATTTGTCAAAAGTGAGTTTTTCGCCGGGCGAATATTCTACTTCGGGAAATTCAAATTTCTTAAAGAAAGATGGGCCATGGCGCTCACCTGAAACTGTATGAAACTTTAATTTTTCATTTTTTTCGGGGAATAGCTTTTCTGACTCAAAATTTCTGACCTGAGCCGATGCGAAGCCTGTAATGAAACAAGCAATCGTAAATAGGGTGGTTTTTAACATGGACGCTTAGAATTGTAGACTTAAAAATAAGAAAGCCCACCAAAGCACTGCCAACCGCTCAAAAAAAAGACCGGATAAAACCGGTCTGCTTATTTCTTAATTGTCAATTCAAATCGCTCGGGACTATAATTCGCATACCCCGGTACAGGCTTACAATCGGGAAGCTTACGGATCATATGATCCAATCGCTCTTTAAGTCCATTATCTACATTCCCCAAAACTTCAAAACCTGAAACTCTTCCTTTGGAATTCACAACTAAAAGAATTTTTACCTCATTTAATTCTTGACTTTTTTTAGTTCTGAATAGAAATGGCGAATAGCTATCGATCATTTCTAGAGTAAATTCAGGCCAAGCCCAATGGGAATTGAGGTTTCGAGCATTGTCTGCCTCTGTTGGAGTTAGTGGAATCAGCTTCAATTCTTCTGGCTTGGTAAAGTCACTTGATTCAGAAACCGCCAAAAGCTTATGCAGTGTAAGCCTCTGAAATTGAACCACACCGTAGCTGTCATCAGTTGAATCGAAATTTTGCTGGGCAATTGCATCACCATTTCCATTGGGAAAGGTCATCGCAAAACTCCAAATTGCGAGGACAATTAATCTTTTGAAAAGTGTTCCATTCTGCATAGACCCAAAAGTAAATCCAAAAAAGCATTTTTAAAAATTTCAAATGCAATTTTTTGTATTTTAAAAATAAATCTACGAAAACAAAAAAGTCTTGCCAATGACAAGACTCTTTTCAGAATATAAACCCAAATATAACTTTAGAGATTAAAAGTTTTCGTGTGTAAAGAAAATTATTCGGTTTTTTCAGCAATACTAAATTTTAATACTACTTTTTTGAACTCATACCGAATTTTAAATTGCATTAGAATGAATAGCCCAAAGTAAATGGTTTCTATCATAAATTACAAATTGAAAAAATAATTTTGCAATATTTTGAACAATCTCTAATTTACAGCCTCATTTATTAAAAATCATCTAAATCCTCTTCAAAATAATGGACAAAATTTTAGATATCGACAACATAGACCTAAAAATTATATCGTTGTTAAATGAAGATGCAAAGACTCCATACACAGAAATCGCTAAAAAAGTGTTTGTCTCTTCGGGAACTGTCCATGTCAGAATGAAAAAACTGGAAGATATGGGGATTGTCAAAAGTGCAACCCTCAACATCGACTTCTCCAAGCTTGGTTACGACATTTCTGCATTTTTGGGAATCTATCTTGAAAAAAGCTCCCTTTATGATAATGTAATTGAGAAACTGAAAGAAATACCAGAAGTGGTCAGTGGGTATTACACCACAGGAAATTATTCCATTTTCGCAAAAATAATTTGTAGAGACACCAATCATTTACGTCTCGTGCTGGACAGCATACAAAAAGTGGAAGGGATCGACAGAACTGAAACTTTGATCGTGTTGGAAGAAAGTATTAACAGACCAATTCAGTTTTTCGATAAGGAGAAATAAGCTATTTAGATTAAATCTAGATAAATAAAATCACTAAAAAACTGCAAAACCTCCTCTTAAATCCGGCAAAAGTCCGGATTTATTTTTTTTAATAAAATTGCATTTTCAGCGAAATTTTGCTGGTTTGTACACTTTTTTCACATCCCTCATAGATTTTTCGAATGGCTGCGAACATTGTAATTTGATAATATGTTATACCTTCGCATTTAAAATGTAATTAGTCTAAATAACTCAGACCATGAGCAAAGACAACACGATTTTAGAAGAACTAACCTCCAAAGAATATGAACACGGCTGGTCGGTCAATTATGAAGCCGATGAAGCTCCAATAGGATTAAACGAGGGAATAATTCAATGGATTTCTGCTAAAAAAGAGGAGCCTAAGTGGCTGTTGGAATGGAGATTGAAAGCTTTTCGTACTTGGTTGACTATGGCCGAGCCCGAATGGGCCAATGTCCAATACCCAAAAATTGATCTTCAAGCACTACGATACTATTCTGCCCCTAAGCAAAAGAAGAGTGCGAAAAACCTGGATGAAGTCGATCCGGAATTGATTGCTATCTACGAACGTTTGGGAATTTCTTTAAATGAGCAAAAAAGACTGGAAGGAATTGCGGTTGATGCAGTTCTTGATTCAGTTTCTGTAGCTACCACTTTTAGAGGTACTTTATCCAAGCTCGGAATCGTATTTTGTTCTTTCAGCGAAGCTGTCAAAGAACATCCTGATTTGGTAAAAAAATACCTCGGGTCAGTCGTTCCGATGACAGATAATTATTATGCTGCTTTGAATTCAGCAGTATTTTCAGACGGTTCATTCTGCTACATTCCTAAGGGAGTTCGTTGCCCGATGGAGCTTTCTACCTATTTCCGAATCAATGCCGCAAACACTGGTCAGTTTGAGAGAACCTTGATCGTCGCTGAAGATGAGTCCTATGTTTCTTATTTGGAAGGATGTACCGCTCCGCAGCGTGATGAAAATCAACTGCATGCTGCTGTAGTTGAAATATATGCAGGAGCTCATGCTGAAGTGAAATATTCTACAGTACAAAACTGGTTCCCAGGCGATAAAAATGGGAAAGGTGGAATCTATAATTTCGTGACCAAGCGAGGAATTTGTGCTGGAGACTATGCGAAAATCTCTTGGACACAAGTCGAAACCGGTTCGGCAGTGACTTGGAAATATCCTTCATGCATATTGAAAGGTGATCATTCCATCGGAGAATTCTACTCTGTAGCTGTCACCAACAACTATCAGCAGGCAGATACTGGAACCAAAATGATTCACATTGGTAAAAACACCAAGTCCAGAATCGTTTCCAAAGGAATTTCTGCAGGCAAATCTCAAAACTCCTACAGAGGTCAAGTGCAGGTGATGAAGCGTGCAGATAATGCGAGAAACTTCTCCCAATGCGACTCCCTTTTAATGGGTGATCGTTGCGGTGCACACACGTTTCCTTACATCGACATCAATAATGCAAGTGCCAAAGTGGAGCATGAAGCAACCACTTCAAAAATTGGCGAAGACCAAATCTTCTATTGCAATCAAAGAGGAATCGCTACAGAGGATGCTGTTGCATTGATTGTAAATGGCTATGCAAAAGAAGTCCTTAACCAACTCCCAATGGAATTCGCTGTTGAAGCGCAGAAGTTGTTGGCTTTGACTCTTGAAGGTTCTGTTGGATAAAAGAATTTGAAATTTGGGGTTCGAAATTTGAAATTATGGGAACCATCAATCG
>CAYTXN010000194.1:0-6525 GCA_964441195.1 uncultured Limnohabitans sp. | reverse complement strand
ATGGACATCAAGGGATTTCATCTGAGCTATTGCAGCAATATACATCCCGGTGAAAGCTGGGAAGCAACTTTTCAAAATCTTAAGATTTACATCCCTGAAGTTCGACAGCGCCTAAAGGCTGAGGGTCCCTTTGGCATTGGCCTGAGGCTATCTAATGAAGCTTCAATTGAGCTGGAAAAACCAGAAAAACTTGCCGAATTCCAAGCTTGGCTGCGAAAATACAATGCCTACGTTTTCACAATGAATGGCTTTCCGTATGGAGACTTTCATCGGCAAATCGTGAAAGAAAAGGTCCACGCTCCCGATTGGACTACAACTGATCGACGTGATTATACCATCCGATTCTTTCGTATTTTGTCCCAACTCCTTCCCCCCGGTATTGAAGGCGGAATCTCCACTTCGCCGATTTCCTATCGGCATTGGTTCAAGTCAGCAGATGCTCTGAATACCGGAATGGAAACCGCCACACAGCATCTGCTGGAGGTCGTGGAGCAGTTGGTGCTGATTCACCGGATCACTGGAAAACTGATGCACCTTGACATTGAGCCCGAACCGGATGGAGTATTGGAGAATTCAGATGAAATGGTCTGGTTATTCACGGATTGGTTGCTTCCAAAAGGAAAACCTTGGCTTGCGGAGAAGTTTGGGATAACTGAAGAAGAAGCTGAAAAATTGATAAAAACCCACATTCAGGTCTGCTATGACGTGTGCCATTTTGCAATAGTCTATGAAGAACCGGCTGATACCTTCGCCAAATTTGAAGCCGGAGGAATCCAAATCGGCAAAATCCAGATTTCCGCTGCGCTGAAAGTTTTGATTCCCAACACTTCCAACGGGAAGTTTAGCTTGGGCAAAAAATTGCAGTCATTCGTTGAGTCTACCTACCTGCATCAAGTTGTGGCAAAACAGGAAGATGGAACGCTAAAATCTTATTCAGACCTTCCTCAAGCATTGGCCACTTTGGCTGAAACTAAAGAGAAAGAATGGCGAATACACTTCCATGTACCGGTTTTCCTGGAAAATTATGGCTCTTTTTCCTCCACACAGGAAACGATTTCAATTGTACTCAAGGAAATTTTATCCAATCCAGAAATTACACAACATCTTGAAGTTGAGACTTATACCTGGGAAGTTTTGCCGGAAGACACTCGCCTGAGTTTGGGAGAGTCTATTGCGAGGGAATTGTCTTGGGTGATTGGGGAGATGAAGTAACGGCGGAAGAGCCCTTCGACTCCGCTCAGGGCGACATTCGTGTCAGGCTGAGCGGAGTCGAAGCCATTAGAATTTTAACCTTTGAGGTTTATTAAAAAACCTCGAATGTTTAAGCAACAAGTGAGAAGATTTACCATTAAGAAATTAAGGGAATTAAGGTTTTTAAAAATTAGAGTCTGAAAAGTGCGGTCAAGCACTTGGCTGGCATATCTTAATTTTCTTAAATCCCTTAATGGTTTAAGAAATAAGAGAAAAAAGATTTTAAACATTTAGAAATTAAGGGAATTAAGATTTTGAATATGCAGAGCCTGAAAAGTGGGATCAATGACTGGACTTGCATTTCTTGATTTTCTTAAATCCCTTAATGGTTCAAACCCCGTCAGGGTATTAAGAAAATGAAAAAAACCGTAGTCTTAGATATAGTTGCCCTTTCTCCCCGAGTAATCGGAAAGCACACTCCTTTTTTGAAAAGTTGGATTGAATCCAAGCAAAAAGCCGTTGTCGAGCCTGTACTTCCAGCGGTGACTTGTTCGGCACAGTCGGTGTATTTGACTGGAAAATGGCCTTCGGAAAATGGAATTGTAGGAAACGGTTGGTATTTTCAGGATGAATGTGAGATCAAATTTTGGCGCCAATCCAATAAGCTAGTTCAGGCTGAAAAAGTCTGGGAAGTACTCAAAAAGGAAAACCCCGATTTCACTGTTGCGAATCTATTTTGGTGGTACAATATGTACTCCAGCGCGGATTATGCGGTTACGCCTCGTCCGCTTTACCTTCAGGATGGGCGAAAAATGCCGGACTGCCATTCCCAACCTATGGAACTTCGGGAGCGATTACAAAAGGAACTCGGTCAGTTTCCTTTGTTTTCTTTTTGGGGACCAAAAACTTCGATCGAATCCAGTCGCTGGATCGCTGAAGCAGCAAAAAAAGTCGACCAATGGTATAACCCAACGCTAAATCTGATCTACATCCCGCATCTTGATTATGGACTGCAGAAGTATGGGATTGATTTTGACAAAATTGGAAAAGATCTTCAGGAAGTGGATGACTTGGCTAAGGACCTGATCACCTATTTCGAAAAGCAGGGAACACAGGTTTTATTGCTTTCGGAGTATGCCATCACTTCGGTGAGCAAGCCCGTTCACTTGAATCGGATTTTCAGGGAAAAGGGCTGGATTCAGGTGAAAGATGAATTGGGAAAAGAGACGCTGGATGCCGGAACTTCGGCAGTTTTTGCGGTAGCCGATCATCAGGTGGCGCACATCCATGTGAATGATAAGTCCAAACTTGCTGAATTGAAAAAGCTGCTGGAAAAGACGCCCGGCGTGGAAAAAGTCCTGGACAAAGCCGGTAAAAAAGCCTATCACATTGACCATGAGCGATCAGGAGATTTGGTGGTGATCGCTGATGCGGATTCTTGGTTTACCTACTATTTCTGGCTGGATGATGCCAAAGCGCCAGACTATGCGAGATGTGTAGATATCCATCGCAAACCTGGCTACGATCCTGTGGAATTGGTTTTGGATCCGAAAATCAAGTTTCCGCTAGTAACAGTTGGGTCGAAAGTGCTCAAGAAAAAGCTGGGCTTCCGCTACCTGATGGACGTGATTCCATTGGATGCTACCTTGGTGAAAGGCGCACATGGTAGAATCCCTGAATCCGACTTGGACAAGCCACTTTTTGTGTCGGGTTCGGAAATTAATTCAGCTGAAAAAATCCAACCAACCGAAGTCTTTGATCTGATTTTGAAGGCTGTAAGAGGTTAAAATTCTGAAAATAATTCTCGGTGTTTTTTGATTTTAGTTTAGCTAAGTTAGTTTAGTAGGAAAATTATTTTCTATGAACAAACTTGTCTTTTTTGCTGTCGTTTTGATCGCTTTTTCCTGCGGAGAAAAATCATCCGAAAATTTAGATTCAGGCAATGTGCTGGAGAAACTAACTTTTACCGTTGATACGCTGCTTATGGATGTAGGTGAGGAGATTTTCAATCCAGGAGCATATTATGGAAGTGATCTAAGCGAAGACGGAAAAAGAGGCTACTGGTTTTATGAACCAAAAAAACAAATACACGAATACGATTTGGCCAATCTTAAGTTGGCGGAAATTCATCCCTTTGAAGCAGACGGCCCAAATGCCATTCCCCCTTACCTTAATTATTTTCAAGCGCTGCCAAACGAATCTTTTTTCATGGCAGATTTCGCAAAGACCGGGATTTACTCACTCGATGGAAAGCAAATTCTAAATCTTAAAATTCAATTGGAAAATATATCTGGCTTTGATCCCGAAGCCAATTTTTCCCTTGCTAATAACATTCACATCAGCCCTGATCGTAAGAAGATCATCAGTCTTCCCAGTAGCTTCCCCGGTCCGGTGGAAGGCCTAGCTGTGATTGATATCGAAACGATGAACGGAATGCTCAAGGATATTTCCAAGCTTGATTTGACCAACAAGTATAACGTCACATTTAATCAAGGAAATGGATCTACTCGATCAGGTGACTTTCATACAATACAGTTGGTCAACAACTTGTTTTTCATCCACAGTGGAGCTACTTCCGATATCTATACCTATGACTGGAAATCAGATTCACTTCGGCACTACAGCTTTACCCATCAATTGGTAGCCAAATCGAAGACAGGAGACTTTCCAACTGAAGTGGATTCCCATGAGCGTCGGAGAGAAGTAATTAAGAATATGAGAAAGCAAATCACCTTTGGAGGTTTCTATTGGGACGAATCCAGAAATCTGTACTTCCGGCTTGGAAGTATACAAACTGATACCGATACCGAAGTATTTCTATTTGCATACGATAAAGAACTCAATTTGGTCGGAGAGACCCTGTTGAAAGGTTTGGAAACTATGATTAACCGAGCCTTTTTTCGAGAAGGAAAACTTTACAGTTATCATGTGGTAGAAGAAAGCCCGGCTTTAGTTCAATTCACATTTAACTTTTAAATAATGAAAAAATTAATTTACCTCACATTCCTCCCTTTGATTTTTTCCTGCGGGGGAAATTCTTCTGAAGATGCCGAGTCAGGCAATATTTTAGAAAACCTGACCTTCACCACCGATACAGTACTAGTGGATCCGGGTGATCAATTAATCAATCTCCAATTTGGCTTACTGAAATCCGACTTTTCTGATGACGGAAAGTATCTCTACCACCTGCATCCCTCTGAACAAGTCCTTTCAGTCATTGATTTGGATGCGTTGAAAATTGAAAGGCAAATTCAATACGAAAAAGAAGGCCCGAATGGAATGCCGGATTTTGCCTACACAATACAATATTTAGGAAATAATACTATGCTTTTTTTGGGACAGCATAATTCAGGAATTTTCAATCTGGAAGCTGAAAAGTTAAAAGCACTCACCCGAGATTCGGTCAGATTGGAAGGGATTACTACAGAACATGGCTATTCCTACTTTTATCAATTGGAGGCTGACCCCAAGCATAAGCTTTTATTTTCAGTTCCCTTCAATGTTGAATCACCACAGTATAGCTTAGCAATTTTTGCTTTGGATTCTTTGAAAGGGAAGGTCATCGGATTGCCTGAATTTGGGTTTCTATCAAAATTTGAGTTGATTTTCCGAGAGGGAAGATCATATTCTTCGGCGAATGCTGCGAGTGTACTTCTGAGTACTTTCCAAGACCAGGTACTAATTCATTCTCAGGGAACAAGTAGTATCTACAGGTACGATATTTTAAGGGATTCCTTGATATTTAAGACTTACAATCATAAGCTCGTCCCTAATCAAAAGTCCCCTCCCGGCTCTCGGGAATTAAAGTCAAAGCAAGAATTTGATGAGGCGGTTAACTCGACAAGAGATCAAATATCCTTTGGAGATTTGGTATGGGACGAATCGCGGGATTTATATTTCCGGTTTGGTTCTATTCGCAAGCCACTTCTTGATCCTGAGGCTCCAGTCAAGAATGAGGTGTTTCTTTTTGCCTATGATAAAGACTTAAATCTAGTTGGGGAGTTGGAAATGAAGGAATTGGATTTACAGGCTTCTTGGCCCTTTTTCAAAGACGGCAAGCTTTGGTCCTATGTCAATGTAGAGGATGAACTGGGCTTTGCGGTGATGGATTTTAAGTTTTAAGATGAAGAAAAGGATTCTATTATTCGCTATTCTGTCATTGTTAGTGTCTTGCGGAAGCAAAAGACCTGATTCTATCGCTTCAAGTGAGGAGATTGGGACGAGTGAACAAATCGAAACAACTACAGAAGACCAACCTCAGGAAGTGATTGGAGAAGAACCTTCTTTGGTAAAAGGAGAGCTAGAGCCCGATCGGTCGGCGTTTTCTTTTGAAAGAGTTGAATATACCTTGGATACTATTTTGATGGATTCCGGGGAGGAATTGGTCAACCTACAATATGGATTATCCAGGTCAAGTCTATCCGAGGATAAAAAGATCCTCTATGCACTTCATCCCCGGTTAGGTATTCTCTACATTTTTGATCTTGAGCGGAAAAGACTCCAGGAGCAAATCAAGTTTGAAAAAGAGGGACCAAACAGCGTTCCTCCTATGGTTTGGAATTTTCAGCTTTTGGAAGAAAAATTTTTTTTAATGTCAGACTACGCCAAAGTTGGAATTTATGATTCCAAAGCGGTCAAGCTGGAAATCTTACCCATAAACCCAAAAGATTTTACACAACTCACCCCGGAGGAAGAGATAACATTCTTCAATGAATTGCAATACCATTCGTCTCTTCAAAAAATATTTACCCTACCTACAGACCCGGATGAAGAAAGGGTAAGTTTGGCGATTTATGAGAAAAAGACGGGAAAAACTCAATTGGTCCCACTTCCGGAGTTTGGGTACATCACACGCTTCAATTTGATCTATAAAGAAGGAATTAACTCTTCGGTTTCCAATATGGCTGAGTTACACTTGGTTTTGGAGAAGAAAAAGATCATTGTCTATTCTGATGGAACCAGCAGTGTATATATCTATGATATTCCATCTGGCTGGCTTACATTCAGATCTCCCGAACACGAGTTGGTGCCAAAACAAAAGGTTCCACCATCTTCCCGTTCGTTCTCCAGCTTGAAGCAATTTGAAGCAGCGTATCAAAATCTCCTTCCACAAATCGTTTTTAGGGAATTGATTTATGATGACTCTAGAAACGTTTATTTTCGATTTGGTACAATGCTGAAATCTA
The DNA here is from genome assembly GCA_964441195.1 of uncultured Limnohabitans sp. Lineage (GTDB taxonomy): Bacteria > Bacteroidota > Bacteroidia > Cytophagales > Cyclobacteriaceae > Algoriphagus. The sequence goes on along the minus strand of CAYTXN010000194.1, from coordinate 148 downwards.
GCCAGGATCTTGATCCTTCCTCAGACCAACGCGTTTTTCTTTTTGCCTATGATGCCGATTTCAATCTGCTGGGAGAAACTGAACTTATGGAGCTCAATAAAGCCCCAAGTTTTCCCTTCTTCAAAGACGGCAAGCTTTGGTCCTATGT
>CAYTXN010000193.1:0-6617 GCA_964441195.1 uncultured Limnohabitans sp. | reverse complement strand
CCAATCAAACAGCTTGGTCTTCATCATATCAGCCAGTTCAGGCTGGGCATCGGCCAGGTTATTTCGTTCGCCAATATCGTCTTTAAGGTTGTAGAGCTCCACTTTTTTGGTTTCATAGAAGTAGATCAGCTTCCAGTCTCCTTCACGGATCACCGAACCCGGATTTCCACCCTGATTGCCATAGTGCGGATAGTGCCAGTATAATGCTTCGCGTTCTTGGGCTGTTTCCGGAGCCAAAACCCAGTTTTTTAGGCTTTTTCCATCAAGATTTGGGATGCTTTGCAGAGCTTTTTCATTTCCACTGAGATCCAAAAAAGTGGGAAGAAAGTCATTGGAGATCACAGGAGTGTTGATTTCCTTTCCAGCGGGAACAGCCCCTTTCCAAGAAAGAATCATAGGCACACGTATGCCTCCTTCATAAAGCCATCCTTTTCCGGCACGGAGAGGAAGATTAGAAGTTGGGCTGCCTTCTGCAGTGGAGAGGCCTCCATTGTCGGAGAAAAAGACAACGATGGTTTTCTCAGTCAATCCCTGAGCTTCGATTTCGTCCAAAACCCGCCCCACAGCTTGGTCCATGGCCTCGACCATTCCTGCATAAATGGCATGGGCTTGGGTAGTTCGGTTTTGGTTTGCGTGTTCGGGTTCAAAACGGTCTTCTAATCCCATTGCTGCCAGTTTCTTCAGGTATTTTTCTTCTAATACTTTGGTGGTCATCAGAGGAGTGTGGACTGAGTAAAAGGAAAACATGGCGAAGAAGGGCTTTTCCTTGTTTTCTCGGATGAATTTGGAAGTTTCTTCGGCCAGTCTTTCGGGAAGGTATTCTCCTTCGGGACCATTTTCTAATCTTGGGTTTTCATATGGAGAAAAATATTTACTACCTGTCGAAGGCGAGCCTTTACTGTTTCCACCCTTATTGACATCAAATCCCTGATGATCAGGCCAATGGCTTTCCTCCTCGCCCAAGTGCCATTTGCCGGCAAAGAAGGTTTTGTAGCCCGCAGATTTAAAAGCTTCCGCCATGGTGATTTCTTCCAATGCGAGATTAGGCTCGTAGTGCGCAGGCTTGAGTGGTTTGTTTCGAGTCCAATGTCCCTGAATCCGATCCGGTTGAGGCGCTCCAAACCAATCTGTGTTATACATCTTCGAGGGATATTTTCCGGTCATGATGCTTGCTCGAGTAGGAGAACAAACCGGAGAGGCAGTGTATGCTTGGGTAAACTTTACTCCTGATTGGACAAGCCTATCCAAATTTGGAGTCTCGTAAAACTTGCTTCCAAAGCTGCTCAAATCTGTCCAGCCCAAGTCATCCACCAAAAAGAAAACCACGTTAGGTCGGGATTCAGTTTGGGCAAATAGTCTGAACGATAGCATTGATAAAATTAAAATTGAGGAAAATGATTTAAGAATATTCATGATTATTAAATGTCTTGGATTAGGAAAATTGGTTCGACTTTTTTTAGCATGGGTAATCAAACTGCAAGGGTATAAAACTTCGAATTGGATAATGATTTTATCCTTCAACTAAGCTGGATGACGTCCAAAATAAGAAAAACTAAACAAGGATTTTTCCTAATATTAGGATTAATTCCAAAACTCAAAGAATTGAAAAAGCAGGGGTTGATTAAATTCTTTGGCTAATGCAAGATTAAAATATAACTAATAATCCAAACTGAATCAATCGCTTAAAACATCAAGCCTACAAGGCTAAATCTAACTTAATCGAGAATGAAAAATTCAAATCTATTTTTCTGGTTGTTTGGCATAATTGCCATAATAATAGTGCAGAGTTGTGGACAAGCATCTGTGCAGGAAGAACAACCCGAAAAGAAACCAAACATCCTATTCATCTACCTCGACGATCTTGGATATGGCGATGTGAGTGCCTACCAATCCGGCACCCTTCAAACTCCTAATATGGATCGCTTGGCAAATGGAGGGTTGAGGTTTACCAACGGTTATGCCTCCTCGGCAACGTGTACACCCAGTCGCTATGCGCTATTGACCGGCACTTATCCTTGGAGAAATCAGGATGCCAAAATTCTCCCGGGTACCGCGCCTTTGATCATCGACACCACGCAGATGACTGTTCCAAAAATGTTGAGAAGTCAAGGTTACGAAACCGCCGTGATCGGAAAGTGGCATTTGGGTTTGGGTACCGGAATAGTAGATTGGAATCAGGAGATTGCACCGAACCCAAACCATGTCGGGTTTGATCATTCCCATATATTGGCAGCTACTCAAGATCGTGTTCCTACAGTCTACATCGAAAATGGCCATGTGGTCAATCTCGATCCCAACGACCCGATTTCAGTTGATTATGACAAGAACTTTGAAGGAGAACCTACTGCTATTACCAACCCCGAAATGCTCACCATGAAGTGGCATCATGGCCACAATAACAGTATCGTGAACGGAATCCCAAGAATTGGATTTATGAAAGGTGGTCAAAGTGCCAAGTGGAGCGATGTGGATATGGCTGATCATTTCCTCGAAAAAGGGAAGGCTTATATTCAGGAAAAAGCCAAGTCGGATAAACCATTTTTCTTGTTTTTTCCAATGCAGCAGCCACATGTGCCGCGTACCCCACATCCAAGATTTGAAGGAAAATCCGGAATGGGACCGCGTGGTGATGTGATTTTGGAGGCGGATTGGGTGATCGGAGAAATGTATAAAGCTCTGGAAGAAAAAGGTCTATTGGAAAATACACTGATTATTTTCTCCAGTGATAATGGACCCGTGTTGAATGATGGATACTACGATGATGCGGAGGAAAAACTCGGTGATCATACTCCTGCGGGACCATTCCGAGGTGGGAAATACTCGCTTTTTGAGGCAGGTACCCGGGTTCCTTTTGTGACTTATTGGAAAGGGAAAATCCTGCCGGGTGTATCAGACGCCTTGGTGACTCAGATCGATTTATTGGCTTCCTTGGGGGCTCTGGTGGGAAGTTCTGAAACAGGACTTGATAGTGAAAATCTATTGGATGCTTTCTTAGGAAAAAGCCAAAAAGGTAGAGAGTCCGTGATTTTAGAGGCAACAACTAAAACGGCTCTTCGTGCGGGAGATTGGGCTATGATTCCACCATACAAAGGGCCTGCATTCAGGAACGATATAAATATTGAAATGGGGAATTCTTCGGAATATCAATTGTACAATTTGAAAGATGATCCTGGGCAACAGAATAATCTGGCTAGTTCTAATCCTGAGAAGTTGGAGGAAATGAAGAAAAAATACCAGGAGATCAGAGGGGTTGAAGGTAAAATTGAGCAACTGGAGTTGAAGTAAGAAAAACAAAAGCCCGGGAGTTGAAATTTCTCGGGCTGTTTTTTTGCTCCGGATTGACAGGTTTTGAGTTGTCTCCCACGTAAATGTCCTCACTCATGAAAGGATAAAAATGCTGCTTTCTGAAAAGTAACATAACCATAAAAAAACCTTCGAGGTTTTAAAAACCTTAAAGGTTGAGTTCCATCACCACATCATCCATCACGTAGCCGTTTCCGATGTCGATGACTTCTTTGTAAATCTCCTGAAAACCTATTCTCAAATAAAAATCGATGGCCTTTTGGTTGTATTTGTTAACGTTCAAAAGCAAACTTTTCTGACCAGCATTTCTTGCTCGATCTGCGACGTCTAAAATTAATGCTTTCCCCACGCCTTTCCCTTGGGCAGCTGGCAGCAGGTAGATTTTATGCAGCTTGGCTTTTGGCTTTTCAGCCACATTTAATTCAAAACCAGCAAAGCCCAACTCTTCTCCATTTTTTTCTGCAAGCAAAAATGTATGTCCTTTTTCAAATTGAGTTTCTAAAGTTTCTAGCGAATACATCCAATTCAGCATGTACTCAATTTGATCAGGAGCTAGAATCTTGGCAAAAGTGGATGGCCAAGTGTGGTGGGCGATGGATTGAACCTTTGGAAGCTCCTTTGAGCTAATTGATCTGGTGGTTATCATTTACGGTTTACGATTTTTGATTTACGAGGCGCTGAGCAAGTCGGAGTTGATTCCCAGATAATTCCTTTGAGAGGCACAAACTTTACAGTCTTTCAACTTTACTGTTTTTCCACTCAATCTTCCAATTTTTCAATCTTTCAATTTTAGAATTCGACTAGTTCTCCCAACTTTGACTTAAATCTTTCAACCGGCAAAAACTGCTTTTCAAGATTCGGAGCAAATGGTACGGGTGTATCCAAACTACCTTCTCGCATCACAGGTGCATCCAGCCAGCGGAAGCAATGCTCGGAAATCCAAGCGCAAATCTCCGCACCGATTCCTCCAGTCAAGGTGTCCTCGTGGAGAAAAATCACTTTCCCAGTCTTCTTTACTGTCTCAGCCACAGCTTTCTGATCCCAAGGTAAAAGCGTTCTCAAATCCAATATATCTGCGGAAATTCCCATTTCTTCGACGGCTTTGATTGCCCAATGTACACCCATGCCATAGGTGATAATCGAAACCTGAGTTCCAGTTTTCGCCAAAGCCGCCTTTCCAATTTCGACAGTATAGTAACTATCAGGAACTGGCTCCGAGATTGAGCGGTAAAGCATTTTGTGCTCGAAGTAGAGGTATGGATTGGGATCTTCTAGAGCTGCATTGAGTAAGCCTTTTGCATCGTGGGGATTGGATGGATAGACGATTTTTAGTCCGGGAGTATGGAAAAACCAAGCTTCGTTAGATTGGGAGTGAAAAGGTCCTGCGGCACTGCCAGCACCTGTTGGCATCCGAATGACTACATCTGCATGTTGCCCCCAGCGATAGTGGATTTTAGCGAGGTTATTCACGATTTGATTGAAACCTACGCTGACAAAGTCCGCGAACTGCATTTCCACCATGGCTTTGTAGCCTTTGATCGAGAGGCCAAGTCCGGCACCGATGATGGCACTTTCGCAAAGTGGTGTATTCCGCACTCGATCCGCTCCGAACTTATTTTTAAATCCATCAGTGATTTTGAACACTCCTCCGTATTCGCCAATGTCCTGTCCCATCAGGATGAGTTTTGGATATTTTTCCATGGATTGACGAAGTCCGTCACTGATCGCATCGATAAAACGTTTTTCAGTACTTGGTTCCTCCGGTTCGATGACCGTTTGAGAAAAAGGAGCATAAACATCATTCAGTTCTTCCTCCAAACTAGGAGTAATGGACTCTTCAGCAAAAGCAATTTCAAGGGCTTCGTTGATCGCTTTTTTGGCTTTTTTGTTGAGTTTTTCTTTAATGGAATCATCTAATAGGCCGATGGATTCGAGATATTCCTCATAATTATCCACCGGATCAAGGTGTGCCCATTCTTCCATGAGGAATTTTGGGACGTATTTGGTTCCGGAGGATTCTTCGTGGCCTCGCATTCGGAATGTGATCGCTTCAACCAAGACAGGTCTTGGATTTTCTCGGATATCTTCGGCCAATCTCAGGATGGTATCATAGACTTCCAGCACATTGTTTCCCTGAATCCGAACGCTTTCCATTCCATATCCTGGTCCTTTTTCAGTAAAAAACTTGAAAGCAAATTGTTCTTCACTTGGAGTCGAAAGCCCGTAGCCATTATGCTCGACTACAAAAATCACCGGAAGTTTCCAGACTGCGGCCACATTTAGTCCTTCGTGGAAATCACCTTCTGAGCTAGCTCCGTCACCTGAGAAAACCAGGCTCACTTTCTTTTCTCCGGAAAGTTTATGCGCCAATCCAATCCCGTCTGCTATCGCTAACTGAGGTCCGAGATGAGAAATCATTCCTACAACGTGGTGCTCTATGCTGCCAAAGTGGAAAGAGCGATCACGGCCTTTGGTGAAACCGGACTTTTTTCCCTGAAACTGAGCAAAGAGCCGCTCCAAAGACATATTTCTTCCCGTGAAAATTCCAAGATTTCGATGCATTGGAAGAATAAACTCATCTTGATCCAGCGCATTTACCGCGCCGATCGAAATTGCTTCTTGTCCCCAACCGCTAAACCATTTTGAAATTCTTCCCTGACGAAGGAGAATCAACATTTTTTCCTCGATCTGACGAGGGATTATCAGGGACTCGTAAAGTCTGAGTAGCGTTTCGTCCGAGTAATTTTTCCTGTCAAAAGTTAATTTTTGGGCGTTGGGGGCAGTGAATTCCATTGAGGTCAATTTTCGAATCTAAGGTAAGAGAAGCCTTGATTTCGACCAAAATAAATTACTTCAACAACCTTGCGAAAATGCCCCGACTTCCGTCGGGGCAAAAAATAAATGCAAGGAGTTAAAAAGTATTTGCTGTACAATGCGAAATTAGGCAAAGGATTTCCTAGGGTATGATAATTTACGTTAAGGTTGGTTTAATAAAACATTACCTTAAATCATCTTAAGGTAATATTGGCACCCAAGTAAAACACGCATTCCAATATTCTAGATCCTATGAAATCGAGCATGATCTCCTACATACGGGACCATACACTGGAATAATTTCCTTAACGAGAGATTCCACCTGCTTGCAGTCAAGAAGGTATGGCCTTTAAGAAAAAAAAATATAATCATATGAAAATCAAGTTCTTGTTCTTCGTGTTGAGTGCCTTTTTACTTTTTGGTACTGCCTATTCTCAAACTTTCCGAAAGACTTCTGTCAGTATTTCTGATCAACAATTCTTTATCAATGGCAAGTTGAC
>CAYTXN010000192.1:0-6622 GCA_964441195.1 uncultured Limnohabitans sp. | reverse complement strand
TAAAGATGATGTTTGGGCGCTCCTGGGTTGTTTTTTCTGCCTGATTACAGGAAAATAAAAGCCCACTTCCCAAAAGGGCAAATAGCTGTATTTTGAAGTTCTTCATAAAATATAGGTTGAGGGCATATTTTGAAAGTCAATCTTACTTTTTCCTTTCATCCAAAATCTTCTTGGTCACTTCCTTATTCGCAGCACCAAACTGCTGGGTTTGCTCCAGCCGATCGAGATAGCGATCCAAATAGCTTTTGGAGATTTCCTCGCTGTCTCCATACTTTTCCCGAAGGCCATCCAGTTTCTGATGTAATTCGACTTTGATTTCAGCGTAGGCAGGATCTTCGTACACATTTTTAAGCTCCTGTGGATCATTGATTCGATCAATCAATTCCCATTCGTCGGTGTCAAAATAGTAATGGGTAAGCTTGAATTCCTTGGTCACAATCGCATAGTGACGCTTGACCATGTGGACAGATGGATACTCGTAATAGTGGTAATAGACTGCATCTCGAGTCCATTTTTCGGTGTTTCCGGTCAAAAGTGGAATCAGGCTTTCTCCCTGCATATCGGATGGTGCGGGAATTCCTGCCGCATCCAAAAAGGTCTGAGCAAAATCCAGATTCTGCACCATTTCATTCATTTTACTTCCTGCCTTCACTTTTCCAGGCCAAGAAACCAATAGCGGAGTTTTGAAACTTTCGTCATAGACAAATCGCTTGTCAAACCAACCATGTTCGCCTAAGTAGAAACCCTGATCTGAAGTATAGACGATGATGGTATTTTCCATTAAACCATTTTCCTCCAGATAATCTAACACCCGACCGACGTTTTCATCCACAGAAGCGATGGTGCCTAGGTAATCCTGCATGTAGCGCTGATATCTCCACTGCATTTTTTCTTTTTCGGTCATGGTTGGAAAGGCTTTCTTGAACGCATCATTGACAGGTCGGTAATACTGGTCCCAAGTTGCACGCTGCGAAGAATCAAGCCGTCCGACTTCCCGCTGAAAAGCTCCCTTATCCCAACCTGAAGCATCGGGAATTCCCAATTCATCCATCACCTCAGGATAGATTTTGGAATCGCCCGCCCAGTTCATGTGTTTGAGCAAGTTCATTTCAGCCTCTTTGGCCGCTCTTCCCCTACCCGAGTAATCATCAAAAAGTGTGGAAGGCTCGGGGAAAGTACGCTGGGTATATTCTGCCATGTGCCGCTCTGCAGGAAGCCACTCCCGATGCGGGGCTTTATGCAAATACATCAGCATAAACGGCTGATCGGCTTTTCGCTCCTTTTGAAGCCAGTCCAAGGTCATATCCGTAATGATGTCGGTGACGTAGCCTTGAACCTTGATGTTGCCTTCGTTTTTGGTAATAAAGTCAGGGTTATAATATGCACCCTGACCGGGAAGAATCTTGTACTGATCAAAGCCTTTGGGACTATTTCCAAAGTGGAGTTTCCCAAACATGGCGGTTTGATAGCCTCCTTCCTGAAACAGTTGTGGAAAAGTGACGTTGGTTGTGTCAAAGGGGAAATCATTGTCAATCTTTCCGTTGATGTGAGAATGCTTTCCGGTCAAAATTGTCGCCCGGCTTGGTGCACAGATCGAGTTGGTCACCGTGGCATTAGTGAAAAGCATACCCATTTTGGCTATTCGATCAATATTTGGCGTCTCGATGAGATGATTGCTATAGGCAGAAATAGCTTGATATGCATGATCATCAGACATGATAAAAATGATGTTGGGCCGCTCGTTAGTTTGGGTACTTTCTTTTGGATTGCAAGCGAAAACGAGAAAAATAGCTCCTAGGATTAAGTAAGCGAAAGTCGATTTCTTCATGATGCTAGATTTTTGGGTTTGGAAATAGGCTATTAAACCTAGCCATATTTTTTTATTCGAAAGGGAAAGAAAGCTTATTCTACTTCGAATTAAATTTTCGAAGCAGTTCTTCTTTTCTTCTGGAAGCCACTTCCACCTCAGAACCATCTTTGAGAATCAAAAATCCACCTTTGCCTTTGTTGTAGAATTTGACTTCACGGAGATTGATCAGATGCGAATTATGAACTCTGAAGAATCCATGATCTGTCAACATAGATTCATATTCTTTGAGAGTCTTGGCGACAGTAAGTTTTCTGCCATCACGAAGAAAAATATGAGTGTAATTCACATCTGCCTGACAACGGATGATCTCCTCCGGGCTTACATATTCCTGCCCAAAAAGCGTCGGAAGCCCAATTTTTGGCGGTAGCTTTTCTTTTTTCAAGTCTGAAATTAGATCAATCATTTGCTGTACGGAATCCGGTTTGGCGATGCTTTTCTCCATCTTTGAAATAGCATCTGCCAATTCATCTTGATCCACAGGCTTTAGTAAATAATCCAAAGCCGAGACCTTAATTGCCTTCAAAGCATATTCCTGATGAGCTGTAGTGAAAATCACCTTGAAGTCAATTTTCGACAGTTGACTCATCAATTCAAAAGCCGTCTGATTCTGAATTTCAACATCAAAAAAAACCAGTTCCGGCGAATTTTTACTCAAAAAGTCTAAGACTTCTTCTGGAGTTTTAAGCCATTTTTCGACTGTAACTTGCTGATCATGGTTTTTTTCCAATAAAAGCATTAGTCGCTCTGCGCTTTGTGGCTCATCTTCTACGATTACACAGTGCATCATGTGAATTTGATCGAATTAGGTTGGGCGATGGTCAGTTGCACTTCAAATCCGGGTGAGAGATTTTTCCAAAGAATTGACAGAGCATTTTCCCCATTCTTGAAATTCAGATTTTCTAGGCGATTTTTCACCAATTTCATCCCCATAGATTGATGTTTTTCAGGAATTTCTACAAATTCTTTCATTCCGGTACCGTTATCCCGCAAGACCAAAAGACAAGAATGGTCCTGCTGATGAACTTTAAGTGTAATCAATCCTTCCTCTTTGCTTGGTGCGATGCCATGCCAAATGCTATTTTCGACAAGTGGCTGAAGGAGGAGTGGCGGAATCAACACCTGCGAATCATCTACTCCACCTTCAAGCAAAACCTCAAAATCAATCTTTTTCCCAAGCCGGAGGGCTTCAATCGCAATATAATCCTGAAGCAAATTGATTTCCTCACTAAGGGAAATCTCTTTGACATCTGAATATTCCAGAATTCTTCGGATAAGCCTTGAAAAGCGAGTTAGGTACCGATCTGCTTCCTGTGGCTGATTCTTCAGTAAAAAATTACTTATCGAACTGAGCGCGTTAAATATAAAATGAGGATTCATCTGTGCTTTTAATGCTTTCAATTCGAGTTCAGCGACTTGAGCTCTAAAGTCAGATTCCAGCTTCAATCGCCTATTCTTAGTCTGCAGCCGAAACGCCCAAAAACCACCTCCACTAATCAAAACCAAAGCTCCGATGCCGATCAGGTATAGACTGGCTTTCAAGCGTTCACTTTCTTTTTCCAGTTTCAACAGCTGCTTTTCAGATTCGAACTCCGCGGTTAACTTCTTCTCGCGAGTCTCGAATTCATAGCCAATCTTCAGGCTTAACAGTCTTTTCTCATTTTCATCATTGAAAATGCTGTCTTGAAAAGCCTGAAAATTCTGGAAGGATTCCAAAGATTTTTGGTATAGCTCTAGTTCTTTTTGCGTTTCGGCCAAAGCTTTCCAGGCAGATCGCTGCGCATCGAGGGACTCAGATTCCTGAGCTAGAGTCAAGGCCTTTTGTTCCAATTCGAGTGCTTTCGAAAGATTCCTGCCGCTAAAGCTACTTTTTTCAAGGTTTGCCAGCTGAAGTAAAACCATGGACAAACCAAGTTTTTCCCCTATTTCCGAATAGAAAAGGGAAGCACTGTCCAAGTGTTTTTTTGCTTTGTTAAAGTCCATATTCTCTGAAAAAAGACTTCCCAAGGCTGTAAAATCAGAAGCTATTCGTCTTTTGTTCCCGATTTCCTTATTCAGGCTCAAGGCCTCAGAAAACAAATTTTCTGCTTCTTCTTTTTTTCCCTGAAGTTGAAGAACTGCACCTAAATTTCCCATGGAACTGGCCTCCATTTGCTTGTATCCTTCCTTACGATAGAGGTCAATTGCTTTTTGGTGATAGGATTTGGCTTCCTCCAGTTCATTTAAGTTTTTATGTAGGAGCCCTAAATTTGTATATAGATTTCCCCTCTCCCATATATCCTGAACTTCTGTTTGACTGAGCGATTTCAGAAAATATTCCAGTGCATTGGGATAATCTGCCAGGGCAAGGAAGACAACTCCGGTGTTCATTTGACTGTTGAGAATGTTCTTTCTCAGGCCCAATTCCTCAAAAATTGCTGTTGCTTTTTCGTGGTTTTCGAGTGCCCCCCGATAATCTCCCTGATTGTATTTGATCAATGCGATATTATTGGTGGCACTCGCCTGACCTTTTAGGTTTCCGGATTTCTGATGGGCTTCAAGAACCTGCTGATAGGCTTCAAGGGCTAAAGTGTCTTTTCCCTGATACCAATAATTTATTCCTCTATTGTTGATTGCTGAGGTTGTTTTGGCTGTCAGTCCAAGCTTGGATCCCAAATTGAACGCCGAATCTGAATAACTGAGGCCGATTTTGGGATCAATTCCAGCAAAATAAAACGAGAGGTCATTATAGATATTTACCCGAGTGCTGTCATGTGTTCGACGAGTTGAAAGTTCATTCAAAAGCGAATCAATTTGCTTCTGACCGAAAGCCTGAAAACCCATCAGAAAAAACCCTATAAAAAGTAGCAGTGACTTCATCTACAATAAATTAGAAAGGAAAAATTTAGGGGAAATTTTGCAAAAAATAGGTATAACGAAAGGTGAAATAAGAAGAATATGGCAAAAAATAAATTAAGAGTGAACTTGCAATAGAGGCTGGATAATTTCAATAAAAAAACCTTAATCCTATGAAATCGAGCATAACCCCGTGGGTGTCACAGGGAGAAAAAATTATCCGTAATGCGAGATTCCATGTGACCTTTAAAAATCAAATTATACACACATGAAAAATTTCAACTATTTATTCCTCGCATTGATCATATTAACTACAACTACAGCATGGTCCCAGACATTTGAAAAAGGAACCAAGGTAGCCTCTTTAGGAATCGGGATTGGAAGTTCCCTTGGCAGCTTTGACTACAGTACCCAAATCCCTGGAATCAGCGTCATGTATGAACAGGGAATTGCGGAGGCAGGAAATGTCGGAATCATCGGACTCGGTGGATATGTTGGCTATAAAAGTTTCAGTTGGGAGACCAATTCCGGAACTTTCGAATCTAAGTCGAAGTGGAACTATACCATCATCGGCGTGAGAGGAACACTCCATTTCACGGGTATAGACAAAGAAAACCTGGATCTTTATGGCGGATTGATGGCTAGCTACAACTTACTTAACTACAGCTACGAGGACAATTCTGGTTTCAATACTGGCAATACCGGGAATTTTGGAAATACAGCCGGTTTGACACTGTTTGCCGGAGCGAGGTATTATTTCAGCGATAATTTAGCCGCTATTGCAGAATTGGGCTACGGTGTGGCCTTCCTCAACGTGGGACTTTCTGTAAAATTCTAACCGACATTTCAGGGGGTCAAGTCTAGCAGTTTCATTCGGAATTGACCCTCTGAGATAATCAATTCCTGATTACCAACACCTGTGGAGGTAATCGGTCCGATCAAAGTCGCAGTAAACGTACCCTCTGCCCAATCCTCATTTATTTGGGTAAACTTGACAGTAGCATCATTTTTAACTACAATATTCGGGAGACTTTGCTTCAACAAAACTGCGTTAAACACCTGACCTTGTTCATCTGCATAGGTGAAATTTATCCTGGCTAACCCAACTCCCTGATATGCAATTGCCTCCTGCATCTGATAATCGACATTAGTGACAAAAGGCGATTCATTCCTCACATTAACCTGGATAAAATTGTTTGTCCCGGTGCTTCCTGGCCCCAAGACTTGAAGAATGGCATTGTAAACCGGACCGTTGGGATCAAAACTGAAAGACATCGGAGACACCGGGTTTGTTTTATATTCCTTTTGAATTCCATCCACTTTGAATCGGACAAATCCTTCGTCTATTGGTTGAGGATCCTCAGCTGAACTGCCACAGGAAAACACTAAAAATGACAGCAGCGAAAGAGTGAATAATTTGAAAAGTCTTTTCATGATTTTTTCCTGAAAAGCTAAAAAAGGAATTGATTAAATGAATCCTTGATTTATTCACCGTCCTGAAGAACCTATTTTTTGACCCAAATCTTGATTTCTCTGAAAATCATCTTGCGAAATCTTTTTGAAAAATTGCCCCAAGACTACTCCGCTCCAGCATTTTATTTTGGATAAGAAAAACCAGGTTTTTGAAATTTTACCATTCCGTCATACATCTTAATTAAATTATTTAATTAAGATTGAATTTTATTAGGCTGTTATTAAAAATAACAAAACTTTATTCAACTGTTTTTCGAATAAATTTCTAAAACTAATTGAATAACCTATAAACCCCATGCAACCTTTCAATACAAATTCGCATCTACCTAATTAAAGACCATAAAATAATATCAAACTGAAAAAGACAGAATACCCAAACCCTTCTATTAATCCACTTCTAAACCACAATACTATGAAAACGAACTTTGGTACCCGCTGGTTAGGCTT
>CAYTXN010000191.1:0-6666 GCA_964441195.1 uncultured Limnohabitans sp. | reverse complement strand
ATGAATACTCAAAAGCAAATTCAAGAAGCTTACGCAGATTATCAAGCAGGAAAATTTGGTTCTTGGAATCATTGATTAAAGCAGTGACTGTTGCTTGACTTTGGCCGCTTGATCCAAACCATTTTGAAGTTTTCTTAATGATTCTAATGCGGACTGGGACTTTTCCGAATCGATCGTGAGTTCCAGTCCGCAGTTTGGGCAATTTATGGGTTCTAGATTAACCAAGTTCTGAATGCTAACCACCATTCTTACCCCACATTCAGGGCAATTGATCCCGGGAGTTTTGGCAATCTCGACAGTGGGAGTTACCTCTTTGACGGGAAGGGAGGAAGATTTTTCTGAAACAGCAAAAAGACTATTCCACCAATTTTGAATTTTCTTTAGCAGGCCCATTACTCATTTTTTGCATTGTCCAAAATATTAATCAGCTGAACCATTCCAATTGTCGGTTCGGCTTGCTCCATCGTAATTTTCACATTCATATTTCCTGTGATCGAATTACCTGTTGCAGGTGAAGAAGAAGATGGTTTTTTTGCAAACAGGGCTTTTAGTCTTAATGGTTTTTCAATTCCAAAATTTTTGAGGGATTTTGAGTCACTACCACCTGGAGTAGTTTCCTCAGGTTGTGTTATTGCTAAGTCCAACTCAATGACTGCTTGTGATACTCTGAGCGTTGGTATTGGAACTATAGTTAAAAGTGGTACAGTGATAGATGCCATTTGTGACGTACCATCGGAATTCAGTCTATTGTATGAAAATGAGATGTTTTTTATGGCTCCAAAATCCGAATCGACTGCATCGGTACTTTTTGTAAACCCAACTTCTTTAATAAAATCTGCGGTGGCTCTCGCTGCAATCGCTTCAGCTTGAACGATAGCTGCCATCGGCGCACCCAAAAGGTCAGAAATAAATTTAGGAGAGATCATAATATAAAAGGTTAAAGAATTGATTTCTGTCCTTCATCCTGAACCATTGTAAAATCATTTCCGATGAGGGTAAACTTAATTGTAGATACATTTTCAGGTTTCACCTGCTTTAACTTGTCGGATTCAACAGACAATTTTAACGTCGTTGTTTTTGTTTCATTTATAATTTTGTCTAGTCCACTCCTCAAGTCAGTCAGGTTTTTTTGCAAAATGGATTCAGAAATTGTCTTCAAAGTCACATCTTCTTTTAACGTCTCAGGTTTTTCTGCTGGAGCGTTTGGCCTAGTACCTATTGGTGCAGGTGTACCCAATACCCAAGAAGGGAGCGTTCGAATGGGAGTATTTAAAACCACGCTTTTCTCTTTTACAGTATTTTCGAAGAAAGCCTTAGGCTGAATGATCCCAACAGATTTAGTTTCAGTTTCAAGAATTATTTCTTGATTGCCTGCCTTGACTTTGGCAATGTCCATCTTGGTACCTACATCTCTTTTAGCTTCCAGTATTTCCAGCTTGTTGGAAGAAATAGCTGTACTCAAAGACCTGGCAACATTTAAGGCGACTTTTTCATCTGCAAAAGAATCTTTTACAACAAAATCAAAATTGCCGGATTTGGATAGTCCGACTACTTGATATTCTCCGGTAGATTTTGGAATGGTAGCAAGCGATTCAGATTTAAATGCCACAGGGAAAAATTCACCTATATTCTTCTTTATCTGATCATTTGCACTCGCCAGATTTCTGTTCAAGTCTGGCCCTCCGGACAAAGATTTAGTAAAGCTTTCCTGAAGACTTTTTGAAAGATTTTCTTCCCAAGCCTTTGACGGATATTCACTACCTAGACTTTTATACAAAACATTATTAACGGCCTCTTTCGCTACAGAGGTGCGTATTTCTTTTGCAGTATTTTCAGAAAAATTCTTAATAAAATCTGCCAGTCTCTGTTGAGACTGGCTAGATTCTACAGGTTTTTCTTCGACGGATTCCACTGCATACTTTATTTCTACCTCCAAATTCGAAATCCCGATTTTAGGTACAGGGAAGTACCGTAGAATTTCATCCGAAGCATAGGCCTGAGCGAGATCCCTTGAGGCGAAGTCAGCTTTTGATTTGGCCTCATTAATATCACTCAGTATAGATGCAATGATCTGATTCAACTGGCTCATAGCATGTTGATTGAAAAAAGAAATAAATAAAAATTAGGATCCTCCTCCCGGAGCTGTTGGTTTTTCTAATATAGCCTGCTCCATGATATCAAGTACTCTTGCTAAGCCCGCTGGCATTTCATCCTGAACAGCTTTGACTTGAATGTCAATGGTGTATTGAGTCGAAGTATTTACTTTGTTGCTGTTACTATTACTCCAATTGTTCTTCGTAGAAACTTTTGCATTCAAGTTGAATTTCACTGGAGATAAAAATCCTCCTGCCTTGAAATTCATGGTGGTGTCTGTTGCGACACTTGCAGTGCTGGCATTTGTACTTTTGTATTCTTGCTGTTCGGTAATGTTTGCAGTAAACTGAATTGTCATCTCCTCAATTCTTATGTAAGGGATCGGGACGATGGTTAAAATTGGAACAGTCAAGCTAACTTCTTCTTCTCCGGCATCATTTGCCGCACCACTTCCTGCTGCAGATTTTCTTTTGTATTTGAAGGTAACATTGCGGACTTCCCCCATGTTTTCGTCTGCATTACCATCTTGCTCTTCTGCAGCACCTTTAAAACCAACTTCTTTGATGAAGTTTACCGTTGACTTTGCAGCTAAAGCCTGGGCTTGAATTGCCGCAATCATTGGCCCACCAATAATTCTTCCAAACGGAAGGGACCTAAGGGTTCGATTTACATAACTCATAATTAAAATTGTTTATAGTGTTAGGAAAAATGAATTTCAAAAAGAAGAGTCTACTCAACAAATCGTAAGTGATTGAAAGTAAAGTAATTGGATCTTAAAAGTCAACAAAAAATGCAACAATAAAATTTTCTTATTGGAAAGTTTAAACTCTGTTCTTTGAATAATTAAAGAATCTGTGAATCGTTCAATTTGGATTTAGTTCTTTTGGACGTTAAGAAGCATCAATAATATCCTGAGAGATCAATCGATAAATTTCAGCTATAGAATTATTGTAGCTGAGGAATTGATGGTGATCTTCCAGGGTTTCATAATCTTCTCGAATCGCTGGTCCAGTTTGCGCATTTTTGGCGCCGAGTTGTAGACTTTTTGAGATGGTCTCAATAATCAGCGGTTTGAGCATTTCAAAATCAGCTCCCTGTCTTCGCATCACTTCTTCTGCAATTCGGATCATGTGATTGGTGAAATTGCTCGCAAAAACAGCTGCAACATGGACGCCTTTACGATCTTTTGATCGAACCACATATGTAAGTGGAGAAAGGCTTTTCGCCATTTTTTTGAGCTTTTGAAGTGTTTCTTCATCCTCTGCTTCCAGCAAAAAAGGAACTTCATCGAGCTCAATTTTTCTGCCTTTAGTAAAGGATTGGAGTGGATAAAAAATTCCGGTGTAGCTCGCTGAACTATAGCCCAAAATGTCCAGAGGAATCGTTCCTGATGTATGAACCAAAATGCTTCCTTCGGGTAAAATCACTTCATCTGCAACTTCAGGAATTGCCGAATCTTTCACCGCAAGAATGAAAATCTGAGCTTTGCTTTCAGAAAAGTCGAGTTCGTTTTTGGGCTCTGCGGAATAAACTCTCTCAGTGATTTGCTTGGCTTTTTCAAGATCTCTAGCATACACTTCCGTGATCTCGTGACCGGCATCTTCCAAGGCTGGCGCTAAATGCCAAGCCACATTTCCTGCTCCCAAAATGGCAATTTTGAACTTCATGATGGAATTAAGCCAAATTTGGACAAAAAGAAAAGCCATCCCGATCAATCGGGATGGCTTCAATATAATTCAGTTTTTTAAACCTTAAATATGCAATGCTCGATTGTCCGTCGCCGCCAAACAAGCTTCTTTGAACGCTTCTGTATAAGTTGGATGCGCATGAGACATTCTGGCAATATCTTCAGCTGAAGCTCGGAATTCCATCGCTACGACAGCCTCAGCAATCATGTCGGCTGTGCGTGGCCCGATCATGTGTACTCCTAGAATTTCATCCGTTTCGGCATCAGCTAATACTTTCACCAATCCATCGGTATCCATGGAAGCTCTCGCACGACCTGAAGCCATGAATGGGAATTTGCCAGTTTTGTACTTTCTCCCTTGCTCCTTCAATTGCTCCTCGGTATAACCAACCGCAGCGACTTCTGGCCAAGTATACACTACTCCAGGAATTAAAAGGTAATTGATATGTGGTTTTTGTCCTGCGATGGTTTCAGCGACATAAACGCCTTCTTCTTCGGCTTTGTGAGCTAGCATCGCACCTTTTACGACATCTCCGATTGCATAAATATGGGGAACAGAAGTTTGCAAATGGTCATTAACTTCTACTTGACCTCTGTCCGTGATTTTTACTCCAGCAGCTTCAGCATTCAATCCATCGGTGTAAGGTTTACGTCCAATAGAAACCAAGACGTAATCTCCTTTGATCTCAATGGTTTCGCCTTTGCCATTTTCGGCTTTCACAACCACCTCTTTTCCAAGATTTTCCACGCCAGTTACTTTGTGCTTCAGGTAAAACTCAAAGCCAAGTTTCTTCAACGACTTTTGAAGTTCCTTGCCCATGGTCTTGTCCATCGAAGGAATCAAGGAATCCATGAATTCAACCACAGATACTTTGGCCCCCATCCTTCCATACACCGAACCCAGCTCCATTCCGATCACACCACCACCGATTACGATCAGGTGTTTTGGAATTTCTTTCATTTTCAAAGCTTCCGTTGAAGTGATTACTCGCTTCTTATCCAGCTTGATAAAAGGAAGAGAAGCTGGTTTTGATCCTGTTGCGATGATTATGTTCTTTCCCTGAATATCAGTGGAGGAACCGTCTTCTTTGGTCACTTTAACAGTGTTGGCATCTACAAAAGAACCCACTCCTTGATGAACATCGATTTTGTTTTTCTTCATCAAAAACTGAATTCCATCGACATTTTGCTTCACCACATCGTCCTTTCGGGCGATCATTTGAGGCAAATCGACTTTCAAATCTTTGAGGTTGATTCCATGTGTTTTGAAAGTGTGAGAAGCATTGTGATAATGCTCTGAGGAATCTAAAAGTGCTTTAGAAGGAATACAGCCTACATTAAGACAAGTGCCCCCCAAAGTTGGATATTTTTCAATAATTGCGGTTTTCATGCCAAGTTGTGCTGCTCTTATCGCTGCAACATATCCACCTGGACCCGAACCGATAACTATGACGTCGTACATATTTTTTGTTGTTGTACGATGTACGAGGTACCAAGTACCAAGAACACCGAGGTTATATTTTTAAACTTTGCTTGAGCTTCGCAATCATGTTTTGAATGTGCTCAAGCTCAGATTCAATTTTTTCAAAATCATCAGCCGAAACATATCCTAACCTGTTAGAAATAACAAGTTGCGTATCTAATTCAAAAGACGAACCCAATGAAATTCCGAGAAAATTGTCAAAATCTTTTTTGGTATTTCTTCCAGCGCCTTCAGCAATATTTGAAGGAATTGAAACTACACAACGGTTAATTTGACTGATTAAACCATAACATTCTTCTTTGGGCAGTTTTTCAGTGATTTGATAAACTTCAACAGCTAAGTCAATGGCCTTTTGCCAGACTTTTAATTCTTTGTATCGGTGCATGATTTTTAGGATTTAGGTTAAAAATTGAAATGACTCAATTTACCAAAACTCGATCAATCATTGAACTACTTGGTACATGGTACTTTGTACTTAGTACATTCTTTAAACACCAAATAGCAGTCTTGTCGGATCCTCAAGCAACTGCTTTACCCGTACCAAGAAGCTTACCGATTCTCTTCCATCAATAATTCTGTGATCGTAAGAAAGTGCGAGGTACATCATTGGACGAATCACGACTTGACCATTTTCAGCAATTGGTCGCTCAACGATGTTGTGCATTCCAAGGATGGCAGATTGTGGCGCATTGATGATTGGAGTAGACATCATAGACCCGAACACACCACCGTTGGTAAGGGTGAACGTTCCTCCAGTCATTTCCTCGATCGACAATTTGTTGTCTCTTGCCTTACCGGCTAATCTCAGAATTTCCTTTTCGATTTGGTCAAAGCTCAACGATTCGGCATTTCTGATGACAGGAACAACCAAGCCTTTTGGCGCAGAAACTGCAATAGAGATGTCACAGAAATCATTGAAAATCATTTCATTTCCATCGATTTGAGCATTTACAGCAGGCCATTCTTTCAAGGCAACACAAACTGCCTTGGTGAAAAATGACATAAAGCCTAAACCAACACCATGCTTTTCTTTGAATTGATCCTTGAACTTGGATCTCAAATCCATGATCGGCTTCATATTCACCTCATTGAATGTGGTGAGCATCGCAGTTTCGTTTTTCACAGCTACCAATCGTCGGGAAACCGTCTTACGAAGAGAAGACATTTTCTCTCTTCTTGAATTTCTAGCGCCAGGAACGACAGGTGCAGCAGGAGCTGATTCTGCAGGTTTTGGTGCTTGAGCTTCTGGTTTAGCAGCAGGTTTCTGAGCGCCTAGTGCATCCTCTTTAGTAATTCTGCCGTCTTTTCCGGAACCGGAAACAGCTGAAGGAGCTATTCCTTTTTCTGCCAAAATCTTAGAAGCCGCAGGAGAAGCATGTCCCGTTGCGTAGTTTTCGTTTGA
>CAYTXN010000190.1:0-6696 GCA_964441195.1 uncultured Limnohabitans sp. | reverse complement strand
CCAAAAAACTCTACATCGAAAGCTACGGCTGTCAGATGAATTTCTCTGATTCCGAAATCGTGGCCTCGATCATGAAGGAAAATGGTTTTGATACCACTTCTGATTTTGAGCAAGCTGATGTGATCTTTTTGAATACTTGCTCCATCCGTGAGAAAGCGGAACTTACCGTTAGAAAGCGCCTCAGCCAATTCCAAAAAGCCAAGCGAAACAAGCCTGAATTGACCATAGGGGTCTTGGGTTGCATGGCAGAACGCCTGAAGGAAAACCTCCTTACTGAAGAAAAGATCGTCGATGTTGTGGTAGGACCTGATGCCTATCGTGACTTACCCAACCTAATATCTGCCGCAGAAGACGGAGAAAAAGGCGTCAACACTTTCCTTTCCAGGGAAGAAACATATGCTGACATTGCTCCTGTTCGATTGAATTCAAACGGCGTCACCGCTTTCATTTCCATCATGCGAGGTTGTGACAACATGTGTTCATTCTGTGTGGTGCCATTCACCAGAGGAAGAGAGCGAAGCCGTGATCCGCATTCAATCCTTGCAGAAGCCAGAGATCTTTTCGAAAAAGGCTACAAAGAAGTAACTCTTCTGGGTCAAAACGTGGACAGCTACAAGTGGTCTCCTGAGGAAAACAACAAAGCAAGATTGAACAAAAAGGAAGAAGAAGTGACTTCAGTAGTCAATTTTGCAAACCTTCTGGAAATGGTTGCCCAAATCAGCCCTTACCTTAGAGTTAGGTTTTCGACTTCACATCCGAAGGACATTACAGACGAAGTTTTGCATACGATCAAGAAGTACGACAACATCTGTAATTACATCCACCTGCCTGTTCAAAGTGGAAATAGCCGAGTTCTTGACTTGATGAACCGCACTTATGATCGGGAATGGTATCTCAATCGGGTTCAGGCCATTCGTGAAATTCTCGGTGAGGAATGTGGAATTTCTTCCGACATGATTACGGGTTTCTGCACCGAAACAGAAGAAGAGCATCAGGACACCTTGACTTTGATGGACATCGTGAAGTATGATTTCTCCTACATGTTCTATTATTCTGAGCGTCCGGGAACTTTGGCAGCAAAGAAATATGTGGACGATATTCCATTAGAAATTAAGAAAAGAAGGCTGGCCGAAATCATTTCCAAGCAAGCCGAACTTTCCTTTGAGCGAAATAAACTGGATCTTCATCAGGAGCAATTGATCCTTATCGAGGGAACAGCAAAGAAGTCGGATCAGCAATTGAAGGGGCGAAATTCCGCAAATAAGGTCGTAATTATCCCTGCTGATCAAGCCAAAAAAGGCGATTATGTGCGAGTAAGAATCTCGGAAGTATCTCAGGCGACTTTATTTGGTGAGGTGTTGGAAGTAAATCCTGTTTTAGCATGATTACTCCTCAAGAAATTCAAAGCGTAAAGCAGCGCTTTGGCATCATCGGCAATAGCCCATTGCTAAATCATGCGATTCAAGTTGCCATGCAGGCCTCCCCTACCGACATGACCGTGTTGATCACGGGAGAAAGTGGTAGTGGCAAAGAAAGCTTCTCTAAAATCATCCATTCACTTTCTCTCAGAAAGCATGGAAAATTCATTGCGATCAACTGTGGAGCAATTCCGGAAGGCACGATCGATTCAGAACTTTTTGGACATGAGAAAGGATCGTTCACAGGAGCACATGAAGCTCGAAAAGGATATTTCGAAGTCACAGACGGGGGTTCGATTTTCTTGGATGAGATTGGAGAGTTGCCACTAGGCACGCAGTCAAGGCTGCTTCGGGTCTTAGAAAATGGGGAGTTTATAAAAGTTGGATCTTCCAAAGTCCTCAAAACCAACGTCCGAGTAATCACCGCAACGAATGTTAATTTACTGAGAGCTGTAGAAAAAGGGCGATTCCGCGAAGACCTTTATTACCGATTAAATACGGTGCCGATTTATGTTCCTCCACTACGGGAGCGAGGTGAAGATGTGGTGCTTTTGTTCCGTAAATTCACTGGAGACTTCTCTGAAAAATACCATGTCCGCCCGATTTCTCTCAATCCCGAGGCTCAGGCTCTATTGATGAGATATGCCTTTCCAGGAAATATTCGTCAGTTGAAGAACATTGCTGAACAGATTTCATTGCTAGAGGAGACGCGCGAGGTCAATGCGCAGACTCTTTCGAAGTACCTTCCTGCAGATGCATCTCGACTGCCCATGGCTTTGGGACATTCCTCTTCAAATGACAACACCGACTTTTCCGAGCGAGACATTCTTTACAAAGTCCTTTTTGATATGAAAAAGGACATGAACGACTTGAAAAAACTTGTGTTGGAATCCTATCAAAACGGGGGGATCAATTCCAATATCATGCAGAAGCATCAGGGGCTTTTTGAAGATTTAGATTCCGGGTATTCTAAAAATGAACCCGCGGAAAGCAGTTCCTCTTACAAGGTTCCCTTAGTTTTAGAGTCACAGAAAAATAATTCCATGAACAATGAGGATTATGAAGATGACGTTATCGAAGACATCATTCATGAGGAAGACGATAATTCACTTTCTCTGGAGAAGAAAGAAAAAGAAATGATCCTCAGAGCGCTACGCAAGCATAACAACAAGCGAAAATATGCCGCCAGCGATTTGGGGATTTCAGAGCGGACACTTTACCGTAAAATCAAACAATATGAAATTGAATAGATTTGTTGTCTGTTTTGCTGTCTTGACTTTATTTCTATTCCAGTCCTGTTCGGTAAAGTATAGCTTCACGGGAACGAATATTAACTATGAATTGGTGAAGACCTTTTCGGTTGAGAATTTTTTCAACGACTCAGGAGGAGGCCCTGCAAACATGGAACAGCGATTTACTGAAGCCCTCAAAGAATATTATCAGCGAAATACCCAACTTGAGCTAATCCGAAACAACGGTGATTTGCAGTTTTCGGGGGCGATTGATCGTTATTCCCTGACTCCCCAAGCAGCTGTATCTAGTAGTGACCCAAACCTCCCGGACCGGGCAGGGCAAATGAGGTTGACGATTTCTGTAGCTGTAGATTACATCAACATGAGTAATGAGGAAGAAAGCAAAAAACAGAATTTCTCCTTTTTCAAGGATTATGATCCACGAACTGTGACCTTATTGGATGTGGAAAATCAATTGGTGGAAGAAATTTTCGAAGTTATTATCCAGGATATCTTTACTGCAACGGTTGCCAACTGGTAATTTTACTAACTTGAATTCAAAACCCAGAAAGTGAACGCAACTCAATTCCTAGATTTAATCCATAAGGCTGATCAACTGGAAAAGTCTGATTTCCTTCATTTGAAAAAAGTGCAGGAGAATTTTCCTTACTTCCAGATACCTCATGTTCTGGCTGCAAGGTATGAGTTTGTTAAAAGTGGTGGAACAAAAAGTCAGCTTTTAGCTCAAGCAGCTGTGGCTAGTCCTGACCG
This sequence comes from uncultured Limnohabitans sp., assembly GCA_964441195.1. Taxonomy (GTDB): domain Bacteria; phylum Bacteroidota; class Bacteroidia; order Cytophagales; family Cyclobacteriaceae; genus Algoriphagus. The sequence goes on along the minus strand of CAYTXN010000190.1, from coordinate 3,275 downwards.
GATTTGGTTGAAAAAACTGATTGAAAAACCGATCCCAGAAGATTTTAAGCCTGCTCAAACCAAAGATGACTTCCTCCCTGAGGATCAAGAAAATGGACAAGATCCTGCAAAGCGAACGGAGTCTTTAAAGAATCTAGGGCTTCAACTGAAAAACCAAGCACCTTCTGAGGAAGCTGCAAAAGTTGAAAAACCGGTTTCAAAAAGGCGCAAACCACCAAAAGACGATCTGATCGAAACGATCAAGCGAAAAGAAAAGCGTGTGATTGTTGACTCCAAAAAACAGGAACAGATCGATATGATCAAGGCCTTCAGCAAAAAGGAATTCAAGCTCGCTACAATCAAAGAAATCGAGGCCAATCAAAACACCGAAAATCTGGCGGACTCCAGCACCAAGCTGAATGAAAATTTACTCTCTGAATCTTTTGCCAAGATTTTGATCTCTCAAGGCAAAAAAGCCATGGCGAAGCAAATATATGAGAGGCTTGCTTTGAAGTTTCCGGAGAAAAGGACTTACTTTGCGGACTTGATTGAAAAACTGAAAGAATAATTCACAACATATGTTTACCGTATTAATTACTATTATCTTAATCCTAGCAGTACTCTTGATCCTGGTGATTCTAGGTCAAAATTCAAAAGGTGGTGCAGGTGCAGCCTTTGGCGGAAGCGCATCTCAGATCATGGGTGTAACCAAAACTGGTGATATTTTGGAAAAAGCTACTTGGGTTTTATCCATTTCCATTCTTGTATTGTCTTTGGCTTCTTCTGCATTCTACACAACCAGTCAGCCAAACCAATTTTCTTCCCCAAATATTGAAAGTGCGAAGCAGCAAGTTGTTGCTCCAGCATTTGGTCAAACCGAAAGCATTCTACCTGCCGAAACTCCGGTTGAAGCAGACACAACAGGAAACTAAATCTTAGTTCTTAAGACATTGAAAAGTCTGGCCGAAAGGTCAGACTTTTTTTATTTCACCTTTGTGAGGGTTTTTCGTCATTGTGAGAGGAGAAATTCACTTTCGTCCTTGTGAGTATCTCACTCACAACTTGAGTTTTAGTGAATAGAGCTCTCACTGAGGTATAGGGATATGGCCAAAAAGTCAGACTTTTTTTCACCATTTTTTTTGACCTATTTAGACAAATCACCGTTAAATCAAAAGCAGTGAAATTATTTATGGTTGACCATCAATCTCCGCCGAAGGATCACCCTTTTCCTTCATCTCACTGGATGTAAATAACAACTGTTTTCTGGCAATAGTCTGAGGTTCAGTGTTAATGAATCAATCATTTTGTCGGATTTATTTCCTGCTTTTTATAAAATCTTAAAATCAAAACTTCAATTTTAATCACACTATTTATGCTAGAAAAGCCTATCAGGCTGGAGGATCTTCAGCTAGAAAATTGGCCAAATATCATTCTTTGGGCCACTCCTATCATGTTTGTTTTGGTTTTTTTAGAATGGGGAATCAGTATCTACAAAAAACGGAATTCCTATGATACCAAAGACTTCCTAGCAGCTTCTTTCATTGGCCTAACAAATGCCGGAATCAGTGCAGTCATCAAATTGGCAATTTTTGGGATCGCAGTTTTTTGCTACAACATTTCCCCATTTCAAATTCCCGCAACATGGTGGGCCTTTGTATTCTGTTTTGTATCAATAGATTTTGCCAGATATTGGGCGCATCGAATTTCGCATGAGAATCGTTTTTGGTGGGCAACACATATCACTCACCATAACAGCAAGCTGTACAACCTGTCTGTTTCATTCAGATTAGGCTGGACTCAGCATATCAAAATAATCTTTTTTGTCCCCGTAATGTTGATGGGATTTGACCCATTCGTGTTTTTCATTTGCCATCAAATAGCAGTGCTTTATCAGTTTTGGATTCATACTGAATACATCACCAAATTACACCCGGCAATTGAGTATTTCTTTACCACTCCCTCCCACCATCGGGTTCATCATGCCAGTGATGCACATTATTTGGATAAAAACTATGGTTCAACTTTTATCATTTGGGATAGAATATTTGGCACTTTCATGCCAGAAGCTGAGCGGCCGAATTATGGAATTACCAAACCAGTAAATTCCTATAATCCCATCTATTTGAACTTTCACGAATGGTCAGACATTTTTTCCGATCTTAAAAAAGCCGAAAGCTTCAAAGAAGGATGGAAAATAGTCTTTGGAAAACCCGGAGATGAGGTTATCAAAAACCGAGAGGAAACCAAAAGGCAAAAAACAGTTTCAAGAAATGCTGTTTTAGAAGAAGTTATGGAGAAATAGGTTTGAGCTCGGAGATGAGAGACGGGATAGGCTTGAAGGTTTTTCGCCGTTATGAGTATCTTCACTCATAACTAGGATATCAGTGAGTGGGGACACCCACTAATGCGGACTCGGAAGACATACACTCATTGTGGCATAATACAGCCTCTTTTTCATTCAAGAAACAGACTTCAATAATAACCTTTTGCTAAGTGGAATTAAAGTCTCCTCAATTGGAACAGTATGAGCGCTATGAATTCGCCAGGTAGCTGGATTTGGAAGTTCTTTTACTTCTCTGATCAGTTGCATTTTCAGCCTTTCCAGTGTGTTGACTAAGTTTTTTTGAAAAATCCCCAAAAACCAAAAGCTGATACTTCTAAATTTCTCTCCTGCCATTTGTAAGAAATTCGACTTATATCGAAAGGCATGGACATCCAAACTTGACTCTCTCGTCATGAGGACAAAACCTTCTCTGTTGTAGATGGGCAAAATCCCAACTGGCTCAAACTCTACTTGCTCTTCCACAAAATTGTAAATAGACTTTCCCTCTTCGATTTGCCTTGAAATCCTGGGTAAGGCAAATTCTGTGATTTGGGAAATCTCTTTCATAACCTCCCCATCTTCAACTTTTGGTTCATATTGAAGTTGCGCGGTTTGGAGGTCGATACCATTGAGGGCTTTTGGAAACAGCTTACTCAATTCAGTTTTACCTGAATTCAGTTCATGCAAAACCCGATGATGATCAATCAGGTCAGAAAGTATGGGATAGAGTTTGACAGCCTGAAATTCCCGATCAGCTTCTTGCAAGTACGCCAGCAGTTGATACTTTTTATATTCGAAGTCGATCAACCCTTCGGTGATCCAGTTTTTAGGTAAAGTTCGCATAGGTGATAATGGTTTGGATTAAAATAGTGATTTCTGACATTTTTTACATAGACCAAAGAAAAATTGACAGTCTTTTTTGTCAAAAAAGGAGGTGGCTATAGACAGGAATACTGACTTAAACGGTCGATTT
>CAYTXN010000189.1:0-6720 GCA_964441195.1 uncultured Limnohabitans sp. | reverse complement strand
CGGACGCTACATGATGCTTTCGTGCTTTTGGATGAAGCTCAAAATACCACAAGTGAGCAGATCAAGATGTTTTTGACCCGTATGGGTCCGAATTCTAAAGTCATCATTACCGGTGATCAGACACAGGTTGATTTGCCGGTAAGGCAAAAATCAGGTTTATCGGAAGCACTTCGAATCTTGAAAGATGTCAAAGGAATTGGTGTTGTGAGTTTGAGTGGGAAAGACGTAATCCGTCATAAACTCGTCAAAGCAATCATTGAAGCCTATGAGGTGAATCAGGAATTGGAAGAACAAAAACGCCATGAAGCCAACAGCCGAAAAAATAACGGATGAAAGTTTGCTTCAGCAGGCCTTTCAAATCCGTAGTCTTGTTTTTGTCATTGAGCAGCAAGTGCCGGCCTCAGAAGAGTATGATGAATTTGAAGAATCTTCTACCCATTTTCTAGCCAAATTAGATGGTAAACCTGTCGGAACGGCAAGATGGAGATTTACTCAATACGGAGTAAAAATGGAGCGTTTTGCAGTTTTGGCAGAAGCTCGTGGAAAGGGTGTCGGACAGGCTTTAGTATCAGCCGTTTTGGAAGACGTGAATTCTTCTCCGGAAGCAGAGGGAAAAACCAAGTATCTTCATTCTCAGCTTACTGCTGTGCCACTTTATTCCAAATTTGGTTTTGAGAAAGTGGGAGAGATGTTTGAAGAATGCAGTATCCAGCATTATAAGATGGAATTGGCCTAATCCTTGTCTTAGTTATTTTAACCAACTTATAAGTTTATGAAAAAATATATCCTATCACTTTTATTTGCAGGGGTTATATCAGTTTCTGGATTTGCTCAACAAGTCATATCCTCTTCAGGTAGTGCCAATCCTTACTTAAGAAATTTTGAAAATGAGGTCAAATTCAATTTCCTAAATCTAATTCTCCTAAGCTCTTTCGAGGTTGGATATGAGCGTTTTCTCAGCGAAAATCATTCACTAGATCTTCAGCTTCATATTAATGACAGATTCGGATATAATTTGGAGACTGACGGAAAACAATTTAAAACCAACTCGATACAAGCAGCTATGAACTTCTACTTTGGTAATAATCTAAACGGAAGATTTCATGTTTATCCGCTTTTGAAATTCAGATTTGGTGATTATGAAGACCCTTCTCCAGGAGGGATAAGTTCTACAGACATGACAGCATTCATATTAGGCGCAGGCGCTGGTTACAAATGGGAGGTTTCGGAGCATTTCGCTTTTGGACCTTATGCCAGTGTAGCAAGGAATTTTAGCCAAACCGTGTCAAATAAGTTTACTGGGATCGAATTAAATGCTGGATTCAGTCTTGGGTATCGATTCTAAATAGCCAGTTAGCAAAAAAGTTTGAGCCTTTCGAGGCTCTTTTTTTTGCCTCATTTTTTATAACTTAAGTTTAAATTTTTTAGGACATGAGATTTGCTGACTTTCCATTTTTGAGGTATCTGCCCTTCTTGATTGGTGGTGTATTGTTTTCCCAGATCGAAGTGGGGGTTTCAACTTTGATTTTGGCTTCTACTCTTGGAATATCTTGGCTAATTTATTTAGGATTGAATTTTCAAAGAGATAAATCAAATCCGATAGCTCCTGCATTTCTTGGATATTTCATGCTTTTCGTTCTTGGGTATTTTCTTTCAGAAATTCAGCAAAATAGAAAAGCAAATTTGCTGGACGATGCGCTGAGCACTTCAGATTCTTATTTAGCTCGAGTCAACAAGCATGACGTTGAAAAACCAAATTCGACTGAAAATCAACTGGATGTTATCGCCTTTTCGGATAGTTTGGGATGGAAAGAGTCAAAAGGAAAAGTCCTGATCTACCATAAAAGTAAAAAGCCACTTTTTCCAGGACAGGTGATTTTGGTGGAGAAAGCACCGGAGAAAATCCCACTCCCGATTTTTCCGAATGAATTTGATTACAGCGGATTCTTAGCAAGAAAAGACATTCACTTCCGACAGTTCATTGGAGAAAAGTTCGTGGTTGTTGATTCTTCTGAAGTCAATTCATCGAAATACTGGTTAACCAATTTTAGGAAAAAGTTGGTAGGAACAATTGAAGCTAAAGTTCCAAATCTAGAATCTCAGCAGATTGCCGCAGCTTTGCTTTTAGGGCAAAAGGAAAATCTGGACAAGGAAATCAAAAACGCCTATGCTGAAACCGGGACCATGCATATTTTGGCAGTTTCTGGACTTCACGTCGGGATTATTTATGCGATTTTATTATTCCCTTTGAAAGGAATAAAGCTCAAGTCAGGGCAAAAGAAAATCTACTTGAGTGGGGTGATTTTGCTGATTTGGACTTATGCAGTGCTGACGGGTTTTTCACCTTCAGTGGTACGAGCGGCTACCATGTTTTCACTTTTCACAGCAGGTCAAATGCGAAAGCGAAAACCATCTTCCTTCAATATTTTGGCTTTTTCAGCAATGCTCATGATCACAATGGACCCCGGAGTGATTTTCGAAGTGGGATTTCAACTTTCCTATACAGCTGTCGCAGGAATACTTTTGATTCAGCCGCTAATTGTCCAATTATGGTTACCTCCGAATCGAGTGTTAGAATATTTTTGGCAACTGACTGCCGTTAGTATTGCCGCACAGTTGGCAACTTTCCCACTTTCGGTTTACTATTTCCATATTTTTCCTACTTATTTTCTGATTGCGAACCTGTTCATTATTCCACTTTCATTTTTTGTGATGTCGGTCGGTATTCCATTTCTGGTTTTAAGTTGGATTCCGATGCTGAGTGATGGATTAGGTTGGATCGTCAGCTGGATAATCTGGCTTCAAAACTGGATTACCCATACCATTCAGCTTTTTCCGGGAGGAAATCTGGAGCGATTGACAATTTCATTTTCTGGAATGCTCCTAGTTTGGGGATTGCTGTTAATCTGGTCAAACTGGGAGTTGGGCAATCGGAAAAAGTTAGTTTATTTGATTATCTGCTTGTTTTTAGTTTGGTCGGGGGATCGATTGATTCAAGAATTGAATCGGCCACAGCAAGAGTTGCTAATTTTTTCCGGTGAAAAAGGAGTTCTGATGGACTTCAAAATCGGAAACAGGTTTTATTCCTGGAATGAAGATTTTCCAGCGGAGCAGATCAGCTTTTCCATCGATCCAAATCGGATTGCAGAACATCGACCGCATATCGTTGAGCCATTCTTTGCTACGAAGATTGATTCCGTTGTAAATTATCCTTTTTGGAATTTTTCATTGAATCCAAAATCAAGAACCATTTTTTGGAGTGACCAAAAGCCAAAACGAATTGAGAAAATTTCTATTTCTCAGCCAAACGAACTCATTTATGCAGATTCACTTAATGCAACAATTGGCGCTTTTCGGGTAGTTTTCTGATCGCCTGTTTGGTCGGTGCGTTTTATGCCTGTAATTTATCCCTTCATAGCCCAAATCAGATATGCAAAAACCCATTCAGACCAAAATTGAAAACCGAATCGGATTTATCACACTCAGCAGGCCTGAAAAACGCAATGCCATGAGTCCTGAATTGATTGAGGAATTAGGGAATGCATTTACTGCTTTTGAACATAACCCTGATGTGAAAGTAGTGGTTTTGAAAGCTGAGGGAAAAGCTTTTTGTGCAGGGGCAGATTTGGATTACATCCAGCAGATGCAGCACTTTTCCTATGAAGAAAATCTTGAAGACAGCAATCGACTCAAAATCCTTTTCTCTCAAATTTATGAATTTCCAAAAGTGGTGATTGCCCAAGTTCAGGGACATGCTTTAGCAGGAGGATGTGGATTGGTGACGGTTTGTGATTTCGCTTTTGCCGCTTCAGGGGCACTTTTTGGATATACTGAGGTGAAAATCGGATTCATACCAGCTTTGGTTTCTGTTTTCCTTTCCGAGCAGATTGGTCAGGCAAAAACCTCAGTTCTGTTACTTTCTGGAGAATTGATTTCTTCCTCAAAATCCTCGGAATTGGGTTTGATAACCGAAGTGGTAGAACAGGAATTCTTGGAAAAACGAACGCTCGAATTTGCTCAAAAACTTGTGTCTGATAATTCGGCTTTTTCCATGCAGGAAACCAAGAGACTGCTTCGAAGTTTGGGAAAAGTGGAGCGACATCGAGCTTTGGATCTTGCCGCTGAAGCTAATGCAAAAGCCCGTGGACATGAGGATTGTGTAAAAGGTATCTCTTCTTTCTTAGAAAAAACTAAACCAAGCTGGTAATTGGAACCTAACCTCCATCTTATCTTAAGAAATGTTTTTGGACTGGAAGATTTTCGTCCGGTGCAGAAGCAAGTCATCGATGCAGTGATGGAGGGGAAGGACACGCTTGCGCTCTTGCCGACAGGCGGAGGAAAGAGTCTTTGCTATCAGATTCCGGGAATGGCCAAAGATGGAATTTGCCTCGTAGTTTCCCCACTGATTGCATTGATGAAAGATCAGGTTGACAACTTAAAAGCTAAAGGGATCAAGGCCTCCGCAATCTATTCGGGAATGAGCTACCGGGAGATTGATACGACTTTGGACAATTGCATCTACGGGGATTTCAAGTTTCTTTATGTTTCACCCGAGCGGCTAAAGCAGGAGCTATTTATCGAAAGATTTCGGCAGATGAAAATCAATCTGATCGCTGTGGATGAAGCGCATTGTATTTCACAATGGGGCTATGATTTTCGCCCCCCATACCTGGAAATTGCGGCGATCCGCGTTTTTCACCCTGAAGTCAATGTTCTTGCTTTGACTGCTTCTGCCACCTCTCAAGTCTGTGGGGATATTATAGAAAAGCTCGAAATGAAGTCTCACCGCGAGTTTCATCAGAGCTTTTCCAGAAAAAATCTCAGTTACAGTGTGAGGTTGGTAGAAAACAAACAGGAAAAAGGAATAGAAATCTTAAATCGAATTCCAGGAACCGCAATTTGGTATGTTCGAAACAGACAAGGCACGCATCAAATAGCAAAATCACTTTCACAGTTAGGTATTTCGGCTGCAGCCTATCACGCTGGGATGTCCAATTCGGATCGTGCAGATCGACAAGAGGCTTGGAAAGCAAACAAAGTTCGTGTGATGGTCAGTACCAATGCCTTCGGGATGGGTATAGACAAGCCAGATGTACGGGTGGTAATTCACAGTGATTTGCCCGAAAATCTGGAAAACTATTATCAGGAAGCTGGGCGAGCAGGTCGTGATGGAAAAAAAGCATTTGCTGTTTTGCTGGCGAATGAGCAGGATTTTGAACTATTGATGAGTCGATCCGCTCTGGTTTATCCTCCGACTGATTTTTTGAAGCGGGTTTATCAATGTTTGGCTAATTACTTTCAGCTAGCCGTCGGAAGTAATATGTTAAGCAGCTTTGATTTCGACCTTTCTGACTTTTGTCACACCTATGAATTGGCCGTTTTGGAGACATTTTATGCGATGAAAGTATTGGCTGAGGAAGGTTTTGTGGAAGTCAATGAAAGTTTTTTTGTGCCTTCTAGAGTTCATTTTCGAGTGAATCCAGCTCGCTTATATGAAGTTCAAATTGCTTACGCAAAGCTTGATCCTATAATCAAAATGCTGCTTAGAACCTATGGAGGCAATCTTTTTTCAGAATACATCAAAATTCAGGAAAGTAAGCTTGCCAAATCACTCGAGATGAGAGAGGCTGAGGTTATCAAAGCACTCCAAGATATTCAAAAGCTGGAGGTGATGGATTACGATCAGCGCAAAGACAAGCCTCAACTCACTTTTCTAACCCATCGATATGATGCCGGAAAGCTTCCTTTGAATCATCAGCGAATCAAAGCTAGGAAGGAATTGACTTTGGAAAAGTCCAAAAGCATGGTCGAGTACTCCCATCAAGGTCGGATTTGTAGGACTCAGTTTATTCAGGAATATTTCGGTGAAAAGACGGATTCTACCTGTGGAATCTGTGATGTATGCATTGAAATGAAGAAAAGCAAAACTCCAATGACGGTTGAAGATCGAATGAAGCTGAAAATTCTCGAAACTTTAGCGGAATTTGGTGAGTTATCAGAATCTGCATTGTTTGAGAAAATTCGAAAACCTGCATCAGAAGCCAATCTCAAACTGATTCGCTATTTGGTTGATCAAAGCCAAATTAATAGATCTTCTGAAGACATCCTTTCTTTGAAAACGCATGAGTAATTTCCTAGACGACCTTTTTAAAAAAGTTTTTAAGCCTTCGGGGAAGACTCCAATGAAGGTCAAGGAAAATTTCTCAATCAAAGAAATAGATTTAATTGACCTAGATTCCTGGATCAAATCTGAAGAATCAAAGATGTTATTCGCTTTGGTTTACAAAAACTACCATTTCAAAAGAACCGGAATCAAGGATCGGCCAGAAGTTCATATTTTCGATTCACCTTATGCCAACGGCTTTGCGGTGAGTTATGAAAAGCCATTGGAATCGAAATCATTTTCAAGGCTTTTCTTGGCTTTCAGTCAAAGGCTTCTAGCTTTGGGATATGAGAATGTTTCTTTAGATCGAAAATTTGAAGAGATCAATGATCAAGTGAAAGTGACCGAGAAGTTTTATTTCAAACCTCCGCTTCAGCTTCCAGCCGAAGGAGAACTGATTTCTCAGCTTTATGGAAACGTTGCTTTGGAGAAAGTGACTATTGACAATGAACCTAGCTATATCAAATTACTGGCGACAGTATATTCTGATCGCCTTTACCAGGACGCAAAACCCTTCGACCAATTGATGGATGGGATTTTTGAAAAACATTAAGATG
>CAYTXN010000188.1:0-6760 GCA_964441195.1 uncultured Limnohabitans sp. | reverse complement strand
GGCTCAGGTTATTATACGTTCCGAATTGCTCCCAAAGTACCCGGTGGAAAAGTCTTTGCTGTCGAGATTCAGGACGAAGCTATTCAGTATCTCGAAACTAGAAGTCGGGAGTTGGGTTTCCAAAATGTCGCGCCAATCAAAGGGACTGAAACTTCTCCAAACCTCCCCGAAAATCAACTCGATCTAGTCATCCTTGTAGATGTGTATCATGAACTCGAATACCCTGTGGAAATGCTTGCAGGCATTAGGAAATCTCTAAAGCCAGACGGCAAACTTCTCCTGATTGAGTATCGGGGTGAAGATCCTGAAGTAGCCATCAAACCGCTACATAAAATGACCGTCAAGCAAGTTGAGAAAGAGCTTTCAGCTAATGGGTTTCGGCTAGTTGAAAATGGTCAGTTTATGAAAATCCAACACTTTTTGGTTTTTGGGAAAGACGAATAAGATTGAATCTCCAAAACTAAAGGGAACCATTGATTTGACTTTTTGAAAATTTTTCTCGAATCAGTTTTGTAGGCCAAAAATAGATTCGATGGGTAAAAAAATCAATTTACTCCAATAAGTTTGGTCAATTTGCCTATTAAACATGTAGTATTTTATTTTTTTGAATTTTACAGAATATAAATTAGATATGAATTGTTTTTTGTCTTGAAAACGGAATAAAATTTCAAAAACGGAGTATCGTACCTGTGATCAATCATACTGTTTACTGACTTTCGTCACCTTTTATGCCATTATCAATGGGGAGATTTGTTTCATCAAAACCCCTAGAAGCGATGATGCGATTAACTTACTTCCGATTATTTTACCTCTTGGCTGCCACTTTACTGCTCGGTACCACAAGAGGTTATTCCCAGACCAACTTTACACTAGCTGGATCCCCGCTTTTCAAAGTTGAAGGTGGCTCCTCTCTTCACGATTGGGAGATGATTTCAGAGAAGGGCGTTGGTCAAGGTGTTTTTGTCCTTGAAAATGGGCAATTCAAAACAGCAAAAAGTCTAAGCGTCAGTTTTGTTGCCGAAACATTAAAGAGCGGAACCAAAGGACTGGATTCTAATGCCTACAAAGCTCTCAAAACTGACAAAAACAAAGAGGTTCGATTTGCCCTCAAAGATTTGAGTGGACAAGGCGCAAATTTAATGGCAAAGGGTGATTTGACGATTGCTGGTGTGACCAAAGCGGTGAGTTTTCCGGTCAAAATGAGTTCTGCCGGTAATAAACTGACTTTCGAAGGCAGTATGCAAACCCGATTGACCAACTTCTCAATAACCCCACCCACTGCATTGCTGGGCACGGTGAAAACCGATGATGAGATCAAACTTTCTTTCAAATCTACATTCCAACCCACACTTTAATCCTATTTATTATGAAAAAGTACCTAATGTCCGCAGTACTTGCTGCGGGAATCTCTGCCACAGGTTTGGCTCAGGGATTACAACGAGATGTCCAATATTGGAGACCTTATGACCAACGAGGCATCAATGTTTTTGAGACAGGAAAAGCAGATTCTGTTGCCTTCGAAGGTCTCAAAGTAAGAATCGGCGGACACTTTGCACAACAATGGCAAAACCTCAGCCATCAAAACACAGCATCACCGGTATTGAATGCGCAAAATGTGAATGTCAATCAACTTATTGAGATTGGCGCAGGAACCAACCTTGCAACTGCCAACCTTAACATTGATGTTGAATTGGCAGATGGTTTGAGATTAAACCTGACGACTTATCTTTCCTCAAGACACCACCCAGAAACTTGGGTAAAAGGTGGTTATCTTCAGATTGACAAGTTGGGATTCTTGAATTTGGGTAACACAGACTGGTTTGACAAATACCTCACTGTTCGTGTCGGCCATATGGAAATCAACTATGGTGATGCCCACTTTAGAAGATCAGACAACGGTAATGCCATGTATAACCCTTTTGTAGGTAATTATATCATGGATGCATTTACAACTGAGGTCGGTGGTGAAGTCTTCTTCCAAAGTAACGGATGGTTGGCGATGGCCGCAGTCACAGGTGGTGAAATCCAGGGTGGTGTTACCAATCCAGCCAATAGAAAACCAAACTTTATCGGAAAATTCGGTTATGACAAATACGTCACTGATGATTTGAGAATTAGGTTAACAGGTTCGGTCCTTACTACTAAGGGGTCTCAAGGCAATACCCTTTGGGGTGGTGACAGGGCAGGATCAAGATATTATCTGGTAATGGAGAATACCTTAGCTTCCACTGCCGGTAACTTTACATCAGGTAGATTCAACCCCGGACAAAGAAATAACATTACAGCTTTTGTCTTCAACCCTTTTGTCAAATTCCATGGCCTGGAGTTCTTTGGTAACTTTGAAAGATCAACCGGAAAAGCTGCCAATGAAACCGAGGACAGAACTTGGAATCAGACAGGTGCTGACTTGGTCTACAGATTTGGTACCAACGAAAAATTCTACTTGGCTGGAAGATATAACAAAGTCAACGGTCCATTGGCCGGATCTGGACTTGAGGTTAGCCTGGACAGAATCCAAATTGGCGGTGGTTGGTTTGTGACCAAAAACGTGCTAGCCAAATTGGAGTATGTTAGTCAAAACTATAACGACTTTGCTGCCACAGATAGATTCAACGGTGGTAAATTCAATGGTCTGATGATCGAGGGAGTAATAGGTTTCTAAACCAAATAAATCATGCAAGTCTTCATCCTAATGATGATCCTTTTCTTCTCCTCTCTCACACAAGAGAGAGGAGAATTGGTCATCACCCAGCAGAGAGTTCAGGTAAGTGGATATACCTCTTTGGGTAAATTCGATTGCGATTTCTCTCGGGTAGGTATGACGGATACGCTGAAATTAAATTCCACAGGGGATTTTAAATCGCTGGTTTTTATAATTCCGGTGAAAAGCTTCTCCTGTGGAAATTTCCTTCTCAACAATGACTTCCGATCTACGCTGAAGGCTGATGAATATCCAAATGCCTTGGTGACAGTTTCAAATTTCAGACTGAAATCCGGAAAAGTTTACTGCACCATGATTTTGGACTTAGTCGGTCAAAAATTGGAATTCCCTGATCTGTTGCTTGAAAAAAACAGTGAAGGCATGAGTGCCAACCTGATTCTGAATTTTGATATGCTGAAATTAAGTCCACCCAGCAAGTTCGGAGGACTAGTCAAGGTAGAAAACCAATTAGACTTGGAGTTTCACCTCGGGATGTAAAGTAAAAGCCTCGTTTTCCAAAACGAGGCTTTTTTTTGGTCTTTTGAAAAGGTACGATTTTCGACTACTCTTTGATTTCCTTATTTTTTGAAATTATAGGCTCGCATCATCTTATGAAAAATCTCATTGTTTTCATAAAAACCTGAAAATGCCTCTGAACCCGGACCAAACGCAAAGACTGGAATCATCACGCCAGTATGGCTTCCTGTGGTGAATTTACCCTCAACCATTCCAGTTTCTGTACTCCCTTTGTTGATGGAAAATCCACCGGTTTCATGATCCGCAGTGATGATAACTAGGGTGTTCCCGTCTTTTTTCGCAAACTCCAAAACCTTTCCGATGGCATTGTCAAAGTCGATCATTTCATCGACAATGTATTTGGTGTCGTTGGCATGTCCTCCCCAGTCAATCTGTGATCCTTCGATCATCAAAAACATTCCTTTTTTGTTTGTTTTCAAAAGATTCAAAGCCACTTCGCTCGATTTCACCAATTCATCTCCACGGCCTTCAGAAAATTTAGCCTGCTGTTCTTCTGCAAGAAATGCAGCAAGTTTTCCGGATTTGATTTGCTGAACTTCCTCAATGGTATTGGCGATTTGATAGCTTCTGTTTTTCAGGGAATCGATCAAGTTCAATCCGTCGGTTCGGTTGGCGAAAAACTTTCTTCCACCACCGATGAACACATCGATGTCGGTATTAAGGAAGTCCAAAGCGATATTTTCATCCAGAGATCGGGAAGACTGATGCGAAATAAAGCTTGCAGGAGTGGCATGGGTGATCGAGCAAGTGGCAACCAATCCAGTAGCCAGGCCATTTTCCTCAGCTATTTCAAGAATTGTTGGTATCGCTTCTCCGTTTGCATCTACTCCGATGGCTCCGTTGTAGGTTTTTACTCCACAGGCAAAAGCCGTAGCACCTGCCGCAGAATCAGTTACAAAAGCGTTGGAAGCTTGATTTTTATGAAAGCCAATGACGGGAAACTGTTCAAGATTTAGAATGCCATAGTTGCCAACCATTCCGGCATAAATCTGGGAAATGCCCATTCCGTCACCGACCATTAGAATGATGTTTTTGGGATTTTTTGCCTTCTTCTGGGCCCAGGTTAGACCAAAGCAAAAAACAAGAGAGAGAACCAAGATTGATTTTTTGAACATTTTTCGGAATGGGTTTATGCTAAAATATGGTCTAAAATAGGGGAGATTGACCTTATTTCTGCAAAAAAGAAGGAATCTTAATTAAGAGTTGATCTTTTGAAAATCTCTGCCAAAAAGAAGTTGGATTTATTCTAGAATCTAAACTTTGGATACTTCTATGAAAAAGAGAGGTTGGCAGGATAGGCAGTAGCAATTAGAACTTCCATTTTATTAGTAAAGAAAGCCTCAGCGTGTCCTCTGAATTTAACTGTGAGTTTGAGATGCAAATTGGGAGTTTTTAACCCGATTTTTCAGTATTCTTTGATTCTTGGAGGTACTTATCAAATAGACTCTTCTAAAAGGTTTTCTATTTAAATCCTGCTTTTCAAATTTTCATTGACGGTTAATTCCTGTTCACTTAGGCAAATTTGATTTTTTTGAATTTTGGAAAAACCCTCATTTCTATTCAATCAAGAGCGGTTTTTTAAAATTGAGTTGCCCTCAAATTCCTTGATTTAGCTTTTTAGGTTTTCACTTTTTCCTGCAGTGGAGGTTTTTGAATACTCAGAATTAATCCGTGTTTCAAATTGAATTGCCCGAATACTTTATTCGGCTTGGATTCTGCAACTCTAACTAATAGGAAGTCCAGCCTTTCTCGATTGTGCATGAGGATTCAGGAATTCCTTATTAAAAACAATTAAACCCACAAGCTATGAAAACGGCAAACCAAGGATACAATTTGTCCATCCCTGTCAATAATTTCAATCTTTCCTACGATGACCTGGGTGTCGGTGACATCCCAATCATATTTCTCCATGGATTTCCTTTTGATAAACAAATGTGGCAAGGCCAACTTGAGTTTTTATCAGATACTCATCGGGTGATCGCCTGCGATGTCAGAGGTTTTGGAAAGTCAATCGATGAGGAAACGGATCTGAGTATAGATTTATTCGGTAGTGATCTGATTCAATTTATGGATGCCTTAGGATTTCAAAAGGCCATTGTCTGCGGATTGTCGATGGGAGGATATATTGCCTTAAATGCTCAGGTAAGATTCCCGGAGCGGTTTGAGGCATTGATTTTGGCAGATACGCAATGCATCAACGATTCCAATGAAGTCAAAGACAAACGATTGGAAGTGATCAAGAAAATCGAAGCGGAAGGACCAAATGAATTCAATGAAGGGTTTGTGAAAAGTGTTTTTCACAAGGATTCTTTATCAGAAAAGAAAGCATTGGTTCAGGAGTTGAAAGATGTAGTCTTTGCTAATTCGCAGCATATCATAGCGGAAGGTTTGAGGGCGCTTTCAGGACGTTCGGAAACCTGCTCATCGCTGCCTAACCTCGAGATTCCGACCCTCATTATTTGCGGAAGAGAAGATACTGTCACTTCGCTGGATCAGTCCAAAGCGATGCATGAAGCTATCGAAGGTTCAATCTTACATATTATCGAAAAAGCTGGGCATGTCTCGAATTTGGAGCAACCGGAGGCTTTCAATAGCATTTTGGAGGAATTTCTTTCCGGTCTCCCACTGGATGGATCAGCCGATGAGAGCCCAAAGAAGGCATTGGATTCTGATTTTTATGGACATAAAAACCAGTAAACCTCACCTTTTTTTAGAAAGTATCACCTCAAGGAGTTCAACATCCTTGAGGTTTTTTTTATGAATGATTTCTAAGAAGATGTTCTTTTATTTCTGGAAGAAGGCGATGCGGGCTGGATTAACTGGAGGCAGATTAACCTTACCTACTCAACTACCAAACACATTTTGATTCAGGAAGTCATTTCTAAACTTCCCATCCGGGTCATGTTTGGTAAGTAGGGCTTTAAAATCCTCGATTTTAGGATATCGGGCTTGAAGAGTTTCAGCAGGAATGCTGAATAATTTCGCCCAATGCGGTCTTGGATTGAAGCGGTTTAGCTTTTCTTCCATTTGCAAAATGAGAGTTGTAACTTCTGGTATTTCCTGCTTCCAAGTCGTATGGACCGCAATTGAGTCACGCTGATAGCAGGTGCTCATCCAAAGATCATCCGCTTTGATGGTTCTAATTTCTGAGATAAAAAGGTGCGGATTGATTTGCTCCGACATTTCTGCAACAGCCATAATTGCTTCGTAGCCATCCTCCAGCGGCACGAAAAACTCCGATTGCAATTCCTTTCCGGCACTTGGTTGAAATTCCATTTTGAAATGCGGAAGGCGATCAAACCAAGGTCCGGGAACTCCCATTTGCTCAGAGCAACTTTCGGGATCTAAATCTGGAACAGGATGGATCTTTTCACTGGCCTTTTTTCCACCAAAGAAATCCTCCGGAAAATCCAGTTCTTCTCCCTGCACCACTTTCTTTTTCACCCAAACTTCAGTGATTTTGTCTGTTTTCCAGTCAATGAATAAGCTGACACTGTAGCCTGAACCCATGATTTCTTTGAA
>CAYTXN010000187.1:0-6777 GCA_964441195.1 uncultured Limnohabitans sp. | reverse complement strand
GTCGGGACTGGCCTTTCGCTATCCCGATAGCTTTCGGGATCACAGCAGTTTTTCCTAAGCTCAATCCTGCTTTACTTTCCAGACGAATTTGTAATTCGCCCGAAATGAAAAACAATTAGATATTTTGCCCCCGACTGGGTGTAGGCATTATCTTTAGAATCAAGAGTTTCTGAAAATTTTTACATTTACAAGACCGAAGAGGAAGCATAAAGTGATTGTTCACTTGGATGTTTACCTTTCTGGAGTGCCGACTTGATCGACACTCACCTATTCTAAAGTCAACACACTCCTAACCACTACTTTTATGCCTCTATATATGGATTGTCATGATGTACCTGGAATCAAAATTCAGGAAGCCGAAAAGGCACATTTGAAAGATTTAGCTGTACAGCAAAAATTCGATGTAAAATACCTGTCGTATTGGGTAAATGAAGACAGCGGCAAAGTTTTTTGTTTAATGAAAGCCCCAAATAAAGAAGCCATTCAAAAGACGCACCTTTTAGCAAATGGGGTTAAAGCCTGTAATATTGTGGAAGTGGAGGGAGGTCTGTACTCAGCCTTTATGGGAAAGGACCTTAGAGACAACCATGATTTAGTAGTAGATAAAAATGGAAAAGCGGATGGAGGCTATAGATTTATTCTTAATCTGGATATCATAGCTGTCACGAGTCTGTCTCAGTACATCGATTTTGATGGGTTGAAACTTCCACAGAAACCACTCGAATGTGCAGAGCGATTGATTTTGAAAAACAATGGGACGGTTGTAAACCAATTGTCTTTTGACCGACTCATTGCTGTTTTCAATACACCGGAAAGCTGTCTGCTATGTGCCAAGGAAATTCAGGAGGATTTCCTCTCCCAAAAAGTTCAGTTTACCTCCAATGAATGGAATTTTGGATTTACAATGGGCTTGTGTATTGGAGAACCTGTATCAACAACGGATGATCAGATTTTTGAAAAAGCGCTTAACCAAAGTTCGTGGTATTGCAAAATTGCTGAAGACGGTCACATTGTACTCCCTGTAGAATTCCGGGAAATAAGCGTCTTGTGTAGCAAAGAAATGGGTACTTCCGGCATTACGGTTATAGACAAATCCGATCAGAAATTTATTCAGCAATTGTTTGATCATGTTTCCATGAACTTATCAAAAGTCAACTATACTATCGACCAATTGAGTAAAGAAATGGGCTTTAGCAAATCACAGTTGTACCGCAAATTAAATTCCATGGCCAACACTTCTCCTATTCAATTTATCAGGGATGTCAGATTGAGATATGCTCTAAGGCTTATCAAAGAGCGGCAGCTATCCATATCGGAAATCGGGTATGAGTTAGGGTTTTCAAATCCCTCATATTTTGCCAAATGCTTCAAAGAGAAATATGGTATTTCCCCCTCAAGAATAAAAGTTGAAGTATAATTTCAAAAATAAGAATAGAAGATAATCAGACTCTTTATTGAGATTAACATCTGCTATTTTACCCCATGCAACAAATGTTGCATTATTTGGAACAAATGAGGTGCTCTAGAACTAGAGGGGGGAGGTAACTTTATCCTGAAATAAAATTTAACCCTCTTAAATGTATCTCACTATGAAAACTCCCTTAGCCGCCTCGCTTGCAGTTGTCCTACTGTTATTTCTGGACATATCTACGCTCCAGGCTCAATCCGCAAATGCTGTTACCAATGAATATCCAACTGAAAAAGCTGAAATTTTACGCACCTGGAATGAAATTGCAGAAAGTGTCAGAACTGGAGATATTGACAAGTTAATTTCCTTTCATGCTTACGGTCCCAAGTTTACTGAATTCAAACAAGGCGCACCCCGAAATAACGGAGCAGAAAATGAGGCATTTGAGCGGGGTGTTTTTGGGAGCGTCAAAAAAGTGGTCAAATTGGAAGCGGAAGATATGAAGGTGGCGGTGTATTATGGCAATGTGGCCATTGTAACTTTTCATTCAGATTTTCACTTGCAATTCGAAGAAGATCTTGCTGTTGTAAATGATCAGATCACAATAGTTTTTGTCAAGAATACTAATGGAGATTGGAAAATTGTACACGAACATCACTCGCCTTTGAATGCCGGGTAGGAACTAAATTTTTTGAATACAGAGACTTCACCGCTCCCCGTGAAATCCAAATAGTCAGCAATATATCAAACCAGCAATCCTTATGGAAACATCTAAGTCAATCAGCAATTTCAAACTGGAACTGAATGGAGAAATCATCCTCCCTTCCGATGCCAAGTATGCCGAGTCACGCACCATTTACAATGCCATGATTGACAAGCGGCCTGGCCTCATTGTGAAATGTAAAAACCAGAAAGATGTTATTAAAGCAGTGAATTTTGCCCGAAAAGAGAGCTTAGAAGTGTCCATCCGAAGTGGTGGTCATAGCGGTCCCGGACTTGCCCTGGTGGATGGCGGAATGGTGATTGATCTTTCCCTTATGAAAAGCATTCATGTAGATCCAGAAAACAAAACTGCGCGGGTGGAACCTGGCTGTACCTGGGGAGAGGTGGATAGGGCAACGAATGAATTTGGCCTGGCAACAGTTAGCGGGGTCGTATCCACAACTGGTGTAGGAGGACTAACTTTGGGCGGAGGACACGGCTACCTGACGCGAAAATACGGACTCACCATTGACAACTTGATCAGTGCGGATGTAGTATTGGCTGATGGAACATTCATTCACACGAATGAAGATAAAAATCCGGATCTGTTTTGGGCCTTGCGGGGTGGTGGCGGAAATTTTGGAGTGGTTACCTCATTTGAGTACAGGCTTCATCCGGTCAAAAATGTGATGGCTGGACCGATGTTTTGGCCAATCGATCAGCTTGAAACCACCTTAAAGTGGTATCGCGACTGGCTTCCCGAAATGCCAGATGATCTGTACGCTTTTTATCTTGTAGCAGAAGTGGCTGCAGGAGATCCCTTTCCGAAGGAGATACATGGAAAAAAGGTTTGTGGCCTGTTATGGTGCTATATAGGAAAAAAAGAGCAGTTTGACGGTTTTGTGCAGCAGGCTCGGGATGTAGCCAAACCATTGTTTGAATTTACAGGTGAAATGCCATATCCGGCTTTGCAATCGATGTTCGACGGGCTTTACCCACCAGGTCACCAATGGTACTGGAAAGGTGATTTTGTAGCTGAAATCAGCGATGAGGCAATAAAAGAACATTTAAAATTTTCTCAAGTACCTACTTCTCAATCCACAATGCATCTGTATCCGGTGGATGGGGCAGTACACAAAGTAGATAGCTACCAAACAGCCTGGGGCAAGCGGAATGCCCGGTGGTCCATGGTCATCGTGGGCGTTGATCCGGATCCTGCAAACTCATCAAAAATTAAGCAATGGAGTCAAGATTATTGGAAAGCACTGCATCCTCATACGCTTGGGGGATCTTATATCAATTTTATGATGGAAGAAGGTCAGGATCGTGTGGAATCCTCCTACGGTGAAAACTATGGCAGACTTCAAAAAATAAAAGCCAAGTATGACCCGGATAATTTCTTTCATATAAATCAGAATATCAAACCAGAATAGTCAAACCAAGCAATTCACATTTTTTCTCGCATCGACGTAGTCTATTCCCTAATGTGCGTAGTCATTCTTTTCTCGATCAGGTGCAAAATGATGGCTTGCCTAGGCGTTTCTTGCAAACCTATCAGAATGTTTTTGATCATGGTTAAAATCTGGTAAGGTCCATTGTGATGGACGATATCACCAATGAACGTAGTCTCTCGTTTTTTCAGTCTTTCCCATAAATGCATTTACCAACCGAAGTTGCATCCTTACTCTGATTTAAGAATTGCAGCAGGATTAGCCTTTTGAATTTTCCAAATCTGAGAACCGACAGTAACTGCAATGACAAGAAGTAAAATCAATAATCCCAAGCCAATTGGAACCATGCCGACTCCGGAATGAAAAGCAAAGAAGCTGTTCAAAAAGCTGGAAATCAAAACCATAGATATCCCTGCACCCAAGACAGAAGCTATACCCCAAATTATCAGATATCGCTTGGCTACCTTCATGGATAAATCACTCATAGCGGCACCAAAAACCTTTCTTACACAGAAGTCCTTCAGGCGCGAGCTCATATTCAGCGACACCAAACCAAACAACCCCAATGCTGCCAGAACCACGGCCAGGATAGCTGCGAACAGCAGAATAGTACTCACTCCTTGTACATCTTTGGTCTCTTGGATAAATACTTCTGCCTGCAATCCCCCTGTAAATAATCCTCTTGGGACAGTTTCATGCCAGATTTTTTTGACGGCTTCCAGAGATGAAGAAGCAGTTCCGGCGCTCATTTTTAGGGTGAGGTAGTTGAAAGTGGTGTCCTGAGAGGCCCGAATCACCATGGGCTTAATTTCACTTTGGAAGAAAACAGTATGAAAATCCTCCACCACTCCTACTACAGTATAGCTCGAACTATCCAACACGATCTTTTTCTGAACAGGAAACTCCAAGCCAAGCTGGTCCATAAAGGTCTGATTTACAATGACCGATTCTTCCGTATCCGAAATCAGCGCCGGATTAAACATTCGGCCTTCTTTCAGTTTCAAATCCATTAATCCCGGGTAAGTAGCTTCTGCATTTAGCAGCATGATTTCATGCTTTGCTTCCTCAAAAATCAACTCTTCTTCCTGGATCCAACTGCCAATGTAATCCTTACTTCCGCTGATTTCATTGACCGATGCAAGCGCTGAGAGTTTGTTTTTGAGAGGCAAATAATCCTCAGCACTTGGCACATTCACAATTATCTTATCCCCACTGTCATATCCCCAATCCCGGTTTGCATTAATGTAATTGGTCTGGACGAAAGCCACTCCGGCAACGATACTGATGATCGCAAGGATAAACTGGAAAGTAAGTAATACGCTGGTAAAGACACTTTTGCTACCGATCTTTTGATTGCCTTTGAGGATATTGATTGGCCTGAAAGAGGATACATAAATCGCAGGATACAATCCGGAAACAATGGTGATAAACACCAGCATGGACCCCAAAAACATCCATACATACTTATCATTAAACAAATCAATTTTGAGGTTTTTGGAAGCGATCTCGTTGAATCCCGGAAGGAAAATAAAACCGGCAAAAAGACATCCCAGCAAAATGGCAAAAAAACAAACCATCAGGTTTTCACTCAAAAACTGAAACACAAGCTGACTTCTCTTACTGCCGATTACCTTTCGCACCCCGATTTCTTTCAGCCTTCTCGAAGCCATCAAGACAGATATATTGATATAGTTAAATATTGCCAAAATCAGAATAAACAGTCCTATAGCTCCCAGTAGGATTTGTGGTCCCAATCCCAAAAAATCCCGTGCTCCGTTTTCTATTTCACCTATTTTGTAGACTAAATCTGTGTAGGCAACTACCTCCAAATTTTGGTAAGGCATCTCAGGATTAATCCGGTTTTGTTGATTTTTCAATGCGGCTAAACCCGAATTCAGAACAGTTGGATCGGTTCCTTTTTCCAATTGGACAAACGTCCACACTTCGGAATTCCAAGCATCTTTAAGCGGCAAATCAGCAATTGAATTGGGATGTGTTTCAATATTTACCAACAGCTCAAAGTTGAACATGTCCATATCTTTCAGATCGGCCAAGACCCCACCTACTTTATAGAGTTTTTCTTGCCCATTGACCACCAAAGAAAGTTCCTGCCCGATGGGATGTGTATCTCCAAAAAGCTTGTCAGATAGCTCATTGGTCAAAATCACCTGATCTGGCTCCCTCAAGGCTCCCGGATATCCGAAATCCATCCGGTAAAAAAACATGTCCATAAATGCGGGATCTACATATAAGGACCGTTGCCTGTAGCTCTCATTATTGTGGATCAAAATAGGGAACTCCCTAGAGACTCTTGTATGCTTTTTCACCTGACTTAATTCATCAGGGATTTGCTCTGAAATCGGTTCTGCAACAGCTCCATACGTCACCAAACCATTTTCACCTTCAGCAGTGTAGGTCAGCTGATAGATTTCATCCTTATTCGGTTGAAGCATACCCTTGAACCAAATCTGGGCAATAAACAGGTAGGCCACCATACAGCAACCCACAGCACAGGCCAGTCCAAACATAGAAATGAACGTCGTGCCTTTTTGCTTAAGGAGATTTCTCCATCCGATTTTAAAATAGTTCTTTAACATAGCTCCTTGAGTAAATGACTGGTAAGTGGGTCTTGAACGTCTGATATTGCCCCATCTGAAAAAACTGAGCACATGGATAAAAAATCGGAACCTTGCATAGCCCAGTCCCCGTTCGGCTAAATTCAGGTAGAAAAGCTCATAGGCATCTCCTTGAATCTGCTCCAATCGATCTGGATTGCAGTAGAATTCCAGAAAGCGATCTGGCCATCTGGGAGGTAAATGTTTGAATTTAGTATCCATGGGAAAATTCCAATGCCAATGGAGGAAGCTGATCAAAAAGTTTATTTCTGAGATTTTTGACTTCCTCGATAGCAGTCCTGCCGGTCGCTGAAAGTGTAAATAACCGCTTTCGCCTTCCTCCCCTCTCTTCAGTTGCTCCTCCCATGTAAGACTTCAAAAAGCCTTTTTCTTCAAGCCTGTTCAAAACTGTATGGATTGCTGAAATATTGACATTTCTGCCCGTTTGATTTTTGATTTCTTCCAACACAGCAACTCCATAAGCCTCTTGATTCAAGATCCCTACAGTCAACAAAACCAATTCTTCCAATTCACCCAAATGATAGCCTTTCATCTGTTTATAATTTGATTTTTTAAGGTCAGATGGAATGCCCCGGATAAT
>CAYTXN010000186.1:2476-6792 GCA_964441195.1 uncultured Limnohabitans sp. | reverse complement strand
TCTCCACCTAATTTCTCAATCTCTTGGATTCTAAGATCTAGTTGATAAGTGACTGAATCCAAGCGCTGGTTGAGTTCATTGTTTTCTGTCGAAAGCAACAAAATTTCCTCAGTTTTTTTTGTGCGATCTACGTAGTCGGTGTAGAGTTTGATTCCACTGATAATGACCAACAAAACAAGAACAATAATGATGATGTTCTTATTTTGGTCTTTTTTTGAACCGGATTCCTTTTCGAAATTAGTGCTCATGATTTATAATTGTTAAAGGGCTTGTGATATGCAGAATTTAGATGAATTTTTTTGGTCTTCCAGATACCAAAATGGATTTACTGGATGGGACATTGGCTCTTCATCACCCCCACTTTATCAATATCTTTGCCAACTTCATACTAAAAGGCTGGCTATACTCGTTCCCGGAGCTGGCAATGGGTATGAAATAGCTGCGGCTTGGGATTTAGGCTTCCTAAACATTCATTTACTGGATATTTCCAGTTTGCCAATTAATAAATTTTTAGAAAGAAATCCTTCATTCCCAATCGAACAAACAATTCACAAGGACTTTTTTGAGCATCAAGGAGGATATGATTTAATTTTGGAGCAAACCTTCTTTTGTGCTATTGATCCAAATCTCCGCTCAAAGTATGCAAAAAAGATGGTCGAACTCCTCAATCCAGGGGGAAGACTTGTGGGAGTATTATTTGATCGGGAATTTGGTTTTGAAGGTCCGCCATTTGGAGGCTCCGCGTCTGAATATCGAAAATACTTTGAGCCATACTTTGAATTGGAAAAATTTGAGTCCTGTTATAATTCCATTCCAGAAAGAAAGGGGTCAGAGCTCTTTATTAATCTAAAAAAGCTAGATATCTAGAATTAAATCATTTTTCTCTCCTGAAAAATCGAAGAAGACCACTCCACATTCATAAAAATCTAAGGTCAATTTTACGAGAGGATTGGACTTGATTTCATTCCAGGCTTTTTCCATTTCAATGGTCCAATGAATGTCTCCTATAGCAATAATTGTCTTTGAGTGGATCTTTGGGAGTAGTGCGTTGAAAGCAAAAATTGTCCCTTCGTAGGTATGATTTGCATCAATTAAAGCAAAATCAACTTCTGGAATTTGGTTTAGAAGTATCGGGAGCGTTTCCTGTATTTGTCCTAAAATAAATTCGGTTCGCTTTGGTTTTGGTTCTCGCTTGGCTACAATCTGAATTTCGCTGGACCCCTCAAATGTGTATAGCCTGCCCTTGGTCTCTAAGTTGAGATACCGAGTAGCTATACCAACACACGTCCCTAGTTCAATCACATGATGTGCAGGAGTCAGGCTGCAAAAAAACTGGTATAGCTGAGAGAATTTAATGCCGCTTGTCGAATAGCGAGTGATTTCTGCAATTTGACGAATGGGATTTGGTACTTTTTTGGATCCCGCTCCTAAATCAAGAACCCTAATTGAAGATTTATCTTTTAAAAGTGCTTTTCGGAATCCCTCGATTTCCGAATCCCCTTTTTTGTTGGCTTCTAAAAACTGGAGCAGACCAGAATAGATTTTAAAAATATAAGGGGATTGCTGACTGAATCGGTCCTCTTTTTTTAACCAATAGTTCAAAAATGCCTGAGCTGTAAAAAGCCAATCTCTCAACTCAATTATGGAAGATATTAGCTATCATTTGGAACTCTGGGACTACAACTTCAATTAATTTTCCGTCAAAAAGCTTCTCCATAGTATAAGATCCTTTCATTTTCCCTAAACCTGACTTAAGATTACACCCCGAAACATAGGAATGAGAATCTCCTGGTTCTAAAATAGGTTGTTGTCCTACCACACCATTACCTTCAACTACTTTTGAATTTTCAGCGGCATCAAAAACCTCCCACTTTCTTTTCAAAAGCTGATAGGTATGCTGACTATTGTTTTCGATCAATACTTTGTACGTAAAGACGTAATGATGCTGGTGAGGACTGGAGAATTCTGCTTGGTAGGTGACTTCCACGCTCACTTTAATTCCTTCTGTAATTGAAATAACCATGGTATAATGCATTAAAAAGGCTTTAATTTACAATTTATAGTGAATAAATCAAGATAAATGCAAGTGAAAATTGAAGATAGTTGGAAAAAGGTGTTAAGTGATGTTTTTGAACAGGATTTTTTTCAACGTCTAGTTTCTTTCGTCAAAGACGAATATCGGACCAATCAGGTTTTCCCTCCTGGAAAAGAAATTTTTAATGCGTTTGAACACTGCTCTTTAGAATCTTTAAAAGTAGTGATTTTAGGACAAGATCCGTATCATGGACCAGGTCAGGCTCATGGGCTTTCGTTTTCGGTCAAACCTGGCATTCCTTTTCCTCCGAGTCTGCTGAACATTTTCAAGGAAATCAAATCAGATATCGGAATAGATATGCCTCCAAATGGGGATCTGACACGATGGGCGGACCAGGGAGTTTTTCTTTTAAATGCCACACTTACTGTACGGGCAAACCAAGCCGGATCTCACCAAAATCAAGGATGGGAGACCTTTACTGATGAGGTGATCAAATTAATTAGCGCTCACCGGGAAAAAGTAGTCTTTATGCTTTGGGGGGCCTACGCACAAAAAAAGGCTGATTTGATTGACTCGAAGAAACACTTAATTCTCAAAGCCCCTCACCCCAGTCCACTTTCAGCGCACCGTGGGTTTTTAGGTTGCCGACATTTTTCCCAGGCCAATCAATATCTTACTGAAAATAATTTTAATCCGATTAAATGGTAAAAAAAATCCCCGAATCAATCAGGGATTTTGTTCTTATTCAATGCCTTTGAGGAATCTGCTCCAGCGAATTTTATTGAACATTGATTCATATTTGTCTAAGGAAAGCCATAGAAACCAAGCCTTGCCTACAATGTGATCTTCCGGGACAAATCCCCAAAATCTCGAATCAAGCGAGTCGTGGCGATTGTCCCCCATCATGAAGTAGTAATTTTGCTTGAAGGTGTAGTTTTCCACTTTTTGTCCTTCTATAAAAAGCGCACCTTCTCGTATTTCTACTTGATCATATCCTTCATACTTTTCAATGGTAAATCCATAGCGAAGTACATTGTCAGGGGTCATTTCAATCGACCAGTCTTCTGCGGGAATTTGTAATGGGCCATAATTATCTCTGTTCCAGCCATAATTGGCTTCTTTTGGGAAAATTAAAGACTCGTTCACTCCTGGATCTTCTATTCGTTTGGTGATTGATACCACGACTGGAGAAGATTTAAGTCTTTCCATCATTTGATCCGTTCCAAAAACCAAATATCCTGCCCCATTTGTGAAGGACATAAAGCTCTCCGGATTAATATCATAATCAGCAAAGAAATCAACAGTCAAAGGTCTATTGGTGATCAAATCATAGGAATATTGCATTTCCTCAGGATTGGGAGAGTTTTCACCATTTACGATTAATTGACCCTGTTTTACTTCCACAATGTCTCCCGCAACACCTACGGCACGCTTGATATAATTGGTTTTCAAATCACTTGGATATTCGAATTCGACTGGATAATTGAATACCACCACATCGTTTCGTTCCACATCACTGAATCCAGGAAGACGCATGTAGGGGAGCTGAATGGCATCTGAATAGGAGGGGATCTCTGTTCCCCAGATTTTTTGATGGGTAAGGGGTACTTGAAGGGGAGTTTTAGGAATTCGGGTCCCGTAGTGCATTTTACTCACAAAAAGAAAATCTCCTACCAAGAGGGACTTTTCCATTGAAGCCGTAGGAATAGTAAATGGCTCAAGTAAAAGCCAACGGATTAGGCTGGCTGCAACAACGGCAAAAACCAGCGCATCAACCCATTCTCGAGTAGCTGATTTTTTGTTTTTAGATTGACTCATGTGCTAGTATTAGTTTCAGAAAGATAGAAAATCATCCATGGAAAGTACTCCTTTTTTGTCCTTAATCCACTCAGCAACCAAAACTGCGCCAAGGGCAAATCCTTGTCTACTATGAGCAGTATGGCTTAGTTCAATTAGGTCGATGTCAGAGCTATAGCGAATTATATGCGTCCCCGGAGCAGGGTCAATTCTTTTTGCCGTGATGGGTAAGGAATGTTCGTTTTCGGGCGATTGTCCGCTCAAATGCCAATCTTTCAAATTGTCCATATTTTGAAAGATTCCTTCGGCAAGCGTGATAGCAGTACCAGATGGAGCATCTTTTTTTTCAGTATGATGAATCTCTTCTATGGATGCTTGATAGCCACTTGTTTGGTTCATTAATTTAGCCAAAAACTCATTGACCTTAAAGAAAATATTGACGCCAATGCTGTAATTGGAGGCGTAAAAGAAGGTTCCGTTTTGG
>CAYTXN010000186.1:0-2376 GCA_964441195.1 uncultured Limnohabitans sp. | reverse complement strand
AGAATTAAAATGTTCATTATTTGAATTGAAATTTGAGAGATAAGCCCATTGAATTACCGGAGGCTGCGAAAGTACCGACATTTGGTTCAATTTTCATGGAAATGTCATCGGAAATATCGAATCCAGAGAGGTGTGCATCCACATTGGCATCGATCAGATTGAGTGCGTAGATAGCTGCCAAAAGTAGAATAGTCATGTCTCGGTTTTGTCTCCAATAATCCACATTGCGAACCAGAGCTTCCCGATTTAGCGATGGAAATTGGCTTCTGTCCCCGTCATCATAGGCAAACAGGGCTGTTCGAAAGGTTTGGTATCTCTTATTGTTAAAGTTGATGAAATAAATATCAGCCATGAATCCGGCGTAGATTAAGGGGACCTTCCAAGCTTTATTATTGTACACTTGTCCAGCACCTGGTAAAATAGCAGAGAGAATTGTGGCCTTTCTTGGGTTTTTTGGAAGAGCCGAATAATCCGGTTTTTCTTCTGGCTTTGGGTCTACTTCCTCTGTTTCTACTTGAATTTGTGAGAAGGAAGGAACAGAACCTAGGAATAACAAAAGCAAAATCCCCAAGGAAATCCATGGGGTCTTGATTTTAATTCCGGAAAGAAAATGATAGGCGTTCAATTTTTCAGATGATTTCGAGGATTTCGAGGATTCGATTGAGGTCAGTGGCAGAATTGAATGGTATTTTTATTTCTCCTTTGTTTTTATCGTCAGTCTTGAGAGCGACTTTGGTACCAAAGTGAGAAGCCAATCGCTGCTGAATTTTATTCATTTCATATTTTCGAACTGGATCAAGTCCTTTGGAAGATTTTTCTTTTTCCCCTTTCCCGTCATTTAGTGCTTTGACGAGCGCTTCCACATTTCTCACACTCAATTCTTCATCGACTGCTTTTTTGAAAATAGCTAATTGCTTTTCTATGTCCTCAATGTTGATCAAAGCACGCGCATGTCCCATCGAAAGTTTTTGGTCACGGATAGCAGCCTGGATCGTAGGTGGTAATTTTAATAGGCGGAGGTAGTTATTCACCGTCGTCCTGTTTTTGCCCACACGATCCCCAAGTTCTTCTTGCTTTAGGCTACATTCTGCCAATAACCTTTGGTAGGAATTTGCAATTTCGAGTGCGTTTAAGTTTTCTCGCTGAATATTTTCAATTAGAGCCATTTCCAGCATTTGCTGGTCATTAGCGGTACGGACGTAGGCAGGTATCTGTGTTAATCCAGCAAGTTTGGACGCTTGAAAACGCCGCTCGCCCGAAATGAGTTGGTATTCGTTTGGAGCGAGTTTGCGTACTGTAATGGGTTGGATGATTCCTTGAACTAATATAGAATCAGCTAATTCCTGAAGGGCACTTTTGTCAAAATGAACCCGAGGTTGATAAGGGTTTACTTGAATTTCAGTTAGAGGAATTTCAAAAATCCCGGTTTTAGCAATTTCAGGAAGAATTTCATTGGATTTGTGTTTTGCAGGGCTGTCTTCCAAAAGGGCCCCAAGGCCTCTTCCTAATGCACTTTTTCTATTGGGTTTATTTTCAGACATAATTATTCAGCCACTTTTTGGTGGCCATTTTTTTTGGCTATTTCGCCGGCGAGATTGAGATAAGCAATTGACCCTTTGCCATCGGCATCAAAGGAAATTACCGGCAAACCGAAGCTGGGTGACTCTGAAAGACGAACATTCCTCGGAATAATTGTGTCAAATACCATGTTTTTGAAATGAAGTCTTACTTCCTCTACAACCTGATTGGACAATCTGAGTCTGACATCATACATGGTAAGCAAAATCCCTTCAATTTCCAGATCCGGATTTAGTCGGGTTTGGATGATTTTGATGGTATTGAGCAATTTGCCCAAACCTTCCAGTGCAAAATATTCACATTGAACAGGAATAATCACCGAATTAGCCGCTGTTAAGGCATTAATGGTGATCAATCCCAGGGAAGGGGAACAGTCAATAATGATAAAATCATAAAGTTCGCGAAGAGATGAGATCACCTCTTTCATCTTTTCCTCTCGGTTTTCCAAATTGATCATTTCCACCTCAGCACCTACAAGGTCAATATGTGAAGGGACTAAATCCAGATTTTCAAGAGAAGTCTTCCGAATTATTTCTTCGACATTGACGCCATCCACCATGCATTCGTAGATACTAGCTTCAATGGATTTGGGATCGTGCCCTAATCCTGAAGTGGTATTGGCCTGTGGGTCAGCATCAATGACCAGGGTTTTAAACTCTAAGACAGCCAAGCTGGCAGCGAGGTTCATTGCAGTGGTAGTTTTACCCACTCCGCCTTTTTGATTGGCTATAGCAATTATTTTTCCCATGGTTTAGTTAAAGGGTATTTTGTCTCAATATTAA
Source organism: uncultured Limnohabitans sp. (assembly GCA_964441195.1). Lineage (GTDB taxonomy): Bacteria > Bacteroidota > Bacteroidia > Cytophagales > Cyclobacteriaceae > Algoriphagus. The sequence goes on along the minus strand of CAYTXN010000186.1, from coordinate 16 downwards.
TCAAATTAAGGTCGAA
>CAYTXN010000185.1:0-6822 GCA_964441195.1 uncultured Limnohabitans sp. | reverse complement strand
GTGTATTTCACATATACCCGCTTGGTGAGGGTTTGGTCGTCTGTTTCGATCAGCATATCCGCTGACTCCTCCATTGCAACTTTGGCATTCATATACATAGGTTGTGGTCGATAGTTAGGCTCCATAGTCACGCTAAATACCCGAAGACCTCTGATCGCTAACGTGTTTCCGATCAACATCGCTCTTGCTTCTGCATCTTTTAATGCCTCAGTAAGAAGGGCATTTTCGAGTGATTTACGTGTGGCTTCAGCAATTCCAAATTGGAGGTTGTAGCTCATGTCACCCGCTTCTTGGATCGCTACCACGATTTTCTGTAAGTCTTCATTTGTAACAGAAGTGACAATTCTAAGGCTTTGACGAGCCACATAGCCATTATCACTTGCTACGCCATTTTGGTAAATACGATTGACATCCACCGCATAATTGTCAGCTACTAGTTTATAATCTTTGATTCTTGCTTTTTTCAAAGCGTCAGAAAGACGCTGCGTTTTTTTGTTCAGCATATTCACCGCATCAGGGACTTTCATGGCTTTTTCTTCCAGATTGATAGAAAATACAGCCTCATCGGGGGCAATTTTTCGCTCGGAAAAGCCTTCCACTTCAATCAGTGGGACTTGTTGAATTTGCTGCGCAAAAGTAGGGGAGGCAACCGCAAAGGCTAAGAATAAAATCAGGATTCGTTTCATATAATTATAATTGATTTTTAAAGGCCATATGGAATCTTCGCATTTCGGACAATCATCCCAGTGTGTGACGTTCTCGTTATGCTCGATTTCAGGTGTTTATAATTTGATTTTTAATTGTCAAATGGAATGCCCTGGATAATCATCTCCTTGTGTGAGATTTATTCTCATGGGCATTTCATGGTTTTTAAGTTTACAGTTTTGTATAGACAAAAGACGAACCAAAAATTGAAAGAGCTACAATGGTAAGGATTGCTCATGTTCAAATTTGCAATATTTAAGGATTACAATTTAAGAATGACATGGAGAAATGAGGATTTGTTATATCCAGAAATCCGAAAGCTACCTGCAGCATGCTGGTTCGGAATCAACCTACTAAATACCACTTCCTTTGACTACTGATTGTGATAGCTGATTACTTTCCTTCTTAGCAATGTTTCATTATGTATTTTTGCCCAATTATAAAATTACTTTCCCGTTTGGAACAGCCTTTGCCATAATGTGATTAGTTTTTATTTACTTTACATGCAATTATATCGCCCCCTTTTTGTACAAAACAGTTTATTCCTTAAAATCCTAATTAATCAAAAGATGAAACAATCTATGTTCGCCTTTTCACTCAGAAAAACCCTGTTCTTGGCTCTATTTGCCATGTTGGCTATGGGTGCCTGCAAGAGTAAAAAGAAAGCTGTACAGCCAGCACCAGCCCCTGCTCCACAAGAAGTTGTAGTTGAGCAAGCACCCCCACCACCACCTGCAAGATCAGCAGAAGAAATCGCTGCAGAGAAACTTGAAAACTATTTTAATTCGGTAGCCGGAGCAGGAAGTACAAATATGGCCAACCAGTCCATCCAGGAAATACTTGCCATGTTCTCCAATCAGGAGACTCCGGTCTTGATCGTCATCCATGAAGAAAATGGAATCAAAGACTACGATGAGCCTACCACTATTAAAAAATACCTCGAATACCTGAAAGACACGAAAAAGAACCTCAACTACATCTCTGATATCAGAATGGATGCAAATGGCAAAGTGTCTGAACTGGAATTGAGAAGAAAATAACCATCACTAGAAAATCTGCAAGACATGACAAATAAATTGATACTCTTTTTGGGTTTGTTCCTTTCTGCTTCGCTTGGAGCAATGGCACAGGATAACATCAGCCCAGCACGAAAGCAAGCCATTGATTCCCTTGCTTTGGAAAAAGTGAAGGACCTTTCTAAATATATCTCCATAATCGGTAGCAAAGAGACACAATTCTCCGAAGCAAACCGCGTTATGGATCGAGCCGAAGAACTATTCTCTCCTGGTGCTGAAATGGGAGTTTCCTCTATCAACACCCAAGAAATCGCTTACTACAAAGTGAGAAGATACTTCGAGCGATTGATGGCATTGAATTATGATCGAGTGAACATCACTTGGTACGATATTCAGTACATCTCTGATTTGGAAAGACAACCTGATGGTCGATATGTGGGTGTAATCACCGTTTATCAGCGATTTGAAGGTACATCTATCGAAACAGGCATGAACTATAAAGACACCACTAAAAAGGACATTACTATCTACGTCGAGAAAAAGCAAACCCAAATCGCCGGTCGTACGATTGAATTTTGGGATGTTATGCTCGGAGACGTAAGAGTGACTGAAACTTCCGCATGAGAAAAACCTTTCTGATTTTTGCGTTGTATATCGCAATCATCTCCAATGTTCCGGGGCAAGGCATAGGCAGCCCCGGAACAATTAAGGATGACGGCCGATTTGCAGCTTCAACCAAACAACTCAATCAATTTTTTAGAAGATTTAATGGTGAAGAATCCGTAGATGGTAGTACCCGCTTTTATCTCGGAGATTCACTTTACAGGAATAACCCACTTAGAAAAGGCTTTCTAAGTATTCTCTTCGATAATCAAACCTCCTCTATTTCTCCTGATCTCAAAAATCAGTTCATACAAAATGTCTTGTCTGAAGCCTATCCCCAATACTTGGTGTTTCACCGTGAGGGCTGGTATGCCGAAGTACAGACAGAATTTATGTTCAAAGGGAAAAGAGAAAAAGCTACGCTCTTCATGAAGATTCAACCTGAAGGCCTAGGTTATGAATGGGTTATCGATCAGGTGGTTTTCGAGCCATTTAAAAATCTTTTCAATAAACCCGTTGGAGATAAAAAGGATTTCCTTCACCCTTTAAGCCACGAATTGGGCTTCATGAACCTCAGAAAGGCATTTCAGGACTCCAATATGCCTGAATCCTATACTGCCAGTTCCTATAAACCAGATTATCTGGCAATCTTCTTGTATGAGATGAAGCAAAATAACCTTCGGTTTGTGACAGTTTCTGGAGTGAAATTCCACTTCTTTCAAATCCAAGGATGGTATTTCGAAGTCAATCAATTCAATAGACCAGGTTTCAATACCGGTTGGCTAGTTTCTAATCTGGTCAGACTCGGGCCTGGAGACAAAGAGACTATTCTCAAATACATCTATGATCAGGAGTAAATATCTTCTATTTACAGGCATATTTCTTTTCCTTAACTTATCTCTTGAAGCCCAGACAATTAAGGGTTATACCAAGGAACAGGTAACTGAATTCTCCTCCAAAGTGGAAGATCAGGTGAGGTTTTTAGAGTACTTGCTCAATACCATAGGAAGTGGTGACACTTCCCCACGTGACAAGGATGTCATTATCCGAGAAAGCTACCTCAAGATATTCAGGGATGAAAAAGTCCAAGTAGAAGATGATCTCCTACTTGATCGAAAAGTAGTGACAAACAAGGATGTCACAGCCTATCTCAAAGACATAGAATTTTTTTATAAAAATGTAGAGTTCAAATTCAAAATTCGGGAAGTTAAGCCTGCTCAAAAAGAGAGTGGAGAAGTGTACTTTCTGGCTTCATTGGACCGTACAATTTCTGCAACAGCCATTTCTGGGGAAAAAATCACCAATACCAAGCCACGATTTGTAGAAGTAAATCTGGATGAAAAATCACAAGAACTTAAAATAGTAAGTGTCTACACTACCAAAATCAGCAGAGACGAGGAATTGACCACCTGGTGGGAATCATTGGAAGGTCCGTGGCAATCCTATTTCCAGAATAGGTTTAATGTAACTGAACTGGATTCGGTCGACCTTGATTGGTATTATCGATTCGTGAGCATTGACTCTTTGGATATCTCAGGAAATAAGCAGATTCTTTCCTTAAACCCACTGTCCGAACTAAGAGATTTGAAAGTTGTCAATATTTCCAACACTGGAATTACTGACCTTAGTCCCATATCGAATGTTACTTTCTTGGAAAGTCTTGATATTTCAAATACACCTACTTCAGATATTCAATTTATTAAGTACTCCGACCGCCTGAAGCATCTCGATATCTCAAATACCCAAATCCCGGACATATCTCAGCTCCTCAACCTGAAAAGCCTCGTGTCTTTGAAGGTCGAAAAAACTCCTGTCCTGAGTTTTGCGGTACTCAATGAATTCAAAAATCTCACTCACCTGGATCTTACAGAATCAGGATTCAACAATGTTGAAAATATCAAAGACCTAAAAAATCTTGAAGCACTCAATTTGAGTAGAAATTACATGATCAATCTGTCGGAATTGACAGGGCTTACCTCATTAAAGTCCCTTGATTTATCACAGACTAATATTCAAGACCTATCTCCTGTAGAAAGTTTGGGGAAATTGGAGTTGTTGGATATCACCGGAAGCGAAGTAGCAGATATTACACCCCTTGAATCACTTTCCAATCTGAAGAAGGTCCTGGCTGATGAAACCCAGTTGACACCTCTTGCTGCGGATGTTTTCATTAGAAAAAACCCCGAGGTTTTGCTGATTCATCATGTGAAGGATCTGGAAAGCTGGTGGTCAAGCCTTTCCCCGGAGTGGAAGGATGTCCTCAAAAGGAATAACCCAACCATAACCAACGATAACCCAAGTATTGAAATACTCACTCAAACCATTACAGTACTCCAGCTCAACTTGGATAGTGCTCAACTTGATAATTTGATCCCTATCACCAGATTCGTTAACCTTTCTCAGTTAGATTTTTCTAATAATCCCATCTCAGACCTGCTTCCGCTGAGTGAAGTAAGGACTTTGGTGAAATTGGTGGGGAAAAATACCCAAGTTACAGACCTGGCCATACTTAGAGAAAATGATCTTTTGGAATCCATTAATCTTGAAAATAGCCCAGTAAACAATATCGGGGTAGTTACGGCTTTGCCCAACCTTACTTATCTGAATGTCAATGGCGCTGAATTTGATCACAATACCATTCCCGAAATATTGATTCAAAAGCCTAGCTTAAATATTGTGTTTAGAGGGGATGAACTTAATTCCTGGTGGAGTGAACTGGATTCTCAGTGGAAAGACTTTTTCAGAAAGCAATTTTCACTTTCTGAAAGTCCCGAAACAGAAGATCTTCATGTCCTAACAGCCAAATCTGAACTCTCTATCCAAAGTGTAAATATTTCAGATTTAATTCCATTGTCAGTTTTTGTAAATCTCCGAAGCTTGGAAGTTTTTGATGCTCCGATTTCTTCGGTTGCACCTTTGAGTGCATTGAACTTATTGTCGAAACTAAAACTTTCACAAGTTCCGGTAACTGATTTCTTACCTCTGTCTGGTCTACGCTTACTTCAGGATTTGGATCTTTCCAATACTGGGATAGAGGTTTTGACTCCACTTAGTAACCTGACAGAATTAAAAAAACTCAATATTTCCGGCACTAATCTTAAAACACTTAAAGGTCTGGAAACACTCCTGGCATTGGAGGAACTTGATGTGGCAAGTACAAATCTTAGGAATTTAAAACCCATTAATGGATTGCCAAATCTTAAAAAATTGTCCTGCTTCAACACCAATCTTACTACTAGAGCAGTTTCCACTTTTAAAGCCAACAATCCTGATTGTGATGTTAGGTTTTATTAAGAACTAGGTCGTTTTATCTTAGTGTTCCAAGCTACAGGGTGAGTTCCCATTCGCAACAGTCTAATGGACCAAGAGATGGATGCACCACCATGATTTTTTTTGTGGAGTGGCTCCAAAGATGAATATAAAAAGGCTAGAGGAAAAGATCGAACAGGTCAAGTCCGCTTTCTCAGGTAGATGGAATTTGCTGAGGAGGTATAAGTCGATGCAAAACTCAGAGATTCGAAAGAGGCAACGCTTTTGGTTTTGGCAGTTATTACGTAAATCACGTTGCGGATTTTACGGAAATGGAAGGGAACTCTCAGGTTTCAAAAACCTGGGAGGTCTGAAGTTTTCTACATATATCCTACCACCTTATAAATCGCAATTCCGATCCATTCCTTTACCAATTTGTGCCAATAGGTGATTGAATCAGCACTTGGGAAAATCAAAGCAGGAATGTCATATTTCACATCGTGAGCGTAGTAATCCGTTGGAAAAGTCTCCGTGTTAAGCCCGACTTTGTCAAAGCAACCTTTGGCTCGCTTCATATGAAAAGCTGAGGTGATCAGCACAAATTCCTGATCGGTGGAAATGCCCTTTTGCTCCAGAAAAGCTTTGGTGAACTCAGCGTTTTGAGCGGTGTTCTTACTATGGTCTTCGATTAGAATATCCGATTCGGGCATTCCTGTCATGATCAAAAATCGCTGAAGCAATTCAGCTTCGGATTGTGGATTGACAGGATTTAGCCCTTGACCTCCTGTGATGAGGATTTTTTTGATTTTGCCCATGCGGTAAAGTTGAAGGGCGTGGGTGATCCGATCAGCACCTTTGTTGAAAAAAGTGCGGTCGGTAGCTGTTTTGCTTAGATTGGTGACACCGGTAAGTACGATGCCGATTTCGTGGTTTTCTATTTCATCAAAAGATTTGAATTCAGGTTCCCAGGCCAATAAAGCCAGATTGGAAAGAAATGGATTTGTGAAAAAGAACAAAAGCCCAATTCCAGCCCAAAGGCATTTTTTTCCCCATTTTCTGCGAAAATAAATGGCCCCAAGCAAAATCAAAATCATCACAATCGTCAACGGCATCGCCAAAAAACTCAGAAACTGGGAAAGGTAGAAGAACATCGGGATTTGATTTTGGGCAAAGAAAGGAGGGAATAAGGGAATTTTCAAATTCAATGAGTATCCCAATGAATTTCGGGACAACAATCAAGTGAATGTTA
>CAYTXN010000184.1:0-6843 GCA_964441195.1 uncultured Limnohabitans sp. | reverse complement strand
TTAGTCGACCGTGGAGCTGTAATTGGCGGTGCCTTTGACGCATGGATGTTGAGCCCGGGTTGGGTCCGTGGAAAGTCCACTCCCAAAGAAAGGGCGGTTACAATCTCCACAGTTTTAGACCACTTGGATCATATTTGTCAAATTGCGGGCAATGCCAATCACATTGGTATTGGGTCAGACTTGGATGGTGCTTTTGGGACTGAACAAAGTCCGGCGGATTTGGAAACTATCACTGATCTGCAAAAAATACCATATCTACTCCAAAAAAGAGGTTACAAGGCTTCAGATGTAGAAAAAGTGATGCATGGCAATTGGTTGAACTTTTTGAAGAAAGCTTGGTCTTGATCAAACATTAATTGAATTTTTCTATCATTTAGTGTTTGCATAAATAATTCAAATTGAATTATTTGGAGGCTTTATTTTCAACCACCGCTTATGAAATTTAAAAATTTACTATTAATTGCCCTCCTTCTCTTTTTCTCCCATCAAGGATTTTCTCAAAAAATACTTCTTACAGCAAATCATTCAGATGCAAAATTCATCTTGCTCAATGATTATGATGATTCTGATAAACAGGAGTTAGGTACTGGTTCAGTAGAGATCAAGCTTGAAAAAGACTCCAAAAACCGAGTCAAAATCGTAAAGCCTGGTTACCAATCCGTCGTAAAAGAATATAATAAAGACCTGAAGTGGGACAAGGATCAGCGAATAACCCTGGATACCAGACAGGTAGACGTTACAGCTGAGCCATTTGATGCAGAAATCTTTGTCGATGGACGGATGATCGGCACCAAAGCTATCTATCTGTATGTTCAGAAAGATCGCTTTTTGACAGTGGAGGTGAAAAAACCAGGTTTTGCCACTTCTACCAAAGTGTATTATAATCAGCCGGATAAGGAAACTCCTCCGATGAAGGATCATTTTATCCTGAAAGATCGTCAAGTGAGATTGGAAGTATCTCCTGCAGACGCCAATGTAGCTACCAATGGAATTACGCTCGGAAAAGGAAACCAAGACATTCGAGTTCCCTTTGGCGACTGTGTAACTGTTACTGTAACCAAGGACGGCTACGTGAACTATGAAAAAGTAATTTGTAACAAGGAAGGTGATCCCGAGCCTCCGATAAGGGATAAGGCTGTTTTGGAAGACAGACTGGTAAAAGTCACTACTGCTCCAAATGATGCGGCCATTGAAATTGGTGGAAAACGAGTTGGAAATGGAGCTTATGATCTCAAAGTGCCAAAGAATTCCTGCGTGGAAGTTCGTGTAAGCAAGGATGGCTTCGTCAGATACGTGAAAAACTACTGCAATCAAGCCAATATGCAGGAACCACCTACGGCTGACTTTTTGGAAATGCAGGTAGACGAAGCCTATACTTCCTCTGTTTCTTCTGACTTGGCCAACGTTCGAATTACGGTTCCTGTCAAAGCTGGGTTGGCACCGGAGGAATCTTGGAAAATTCTCAGCTCAATCATCACGGGATACTTTGACATTCTTGAAACTGTCGATTACAATACGGGATACCTGACCACTTCTTGGCAGGTTCAAAATTTCCAGTCTAGTATCATTCGAACCCGGGTAATTGTCTCAAGTGGAGGGAATTCAGATCAGGTAGCATACGCAATCAAATTGATTAGTCAGGAAGCTTTTTTAGATGGGAAAAATGCAGTCACTGTGAAGGATGATGAAAAATTCCAGGATTGGGCCAGAATCCTCAAAAAGTACGATGGTCTAATTCAGGAAATTCAAGCACGGCTTCAAAATTAAACTGATGAATTTTGTCAAAACAAACCCCGAAAGATCACTATTCGGGGTTTTATTTTTGATTTGAATTCTGGTTTGGAGTTAGTGCTTTTTTAAAAAACTTCTTTTGATCCTATCAGGAGTGTATTATCAACACTTTTCCATCTATCCATTTTTTAGAACAAACGGGCAGAAAATTTTTTATATTCCGACTAAGCAAAAACCCAAAATCTATGAAACCTATTGTCCAGATCTCCTTAGATCTGACCAACATTGACGAAGCGCTGGAAACGGCTGCTTTGGCACTCCGGGCTGGAGTGGATTGGCTAGAGGCTGGCACTCCACTCATTTTAGCTGAAGGCCTTCATGGGGTGAGAAAACTCCGCGAGGCTTTCCCAGGAATCCCCATCGTGGCTGATCTCAAAACTATGGACGGTGGCTATCTCGAAGCCGAGATGATGGCCAAAGCCGGTGCCACTCACGTCGTGGTTATGGCCCGTGCTCACGCAGAGACCATCAAATGTGTGGTCAAAGCCGGGAAAGATTTTGGGGTGGAAGTTATGGGAGACAATATGATCTGCCCCGACATGATTGAGGGAGCAAAATTTTTGGAGGATCTGGGATGCGACTATGTTATCCACCATATCGGATACGATGAACGAAGGGGAATCGCCGCTGCTGGTCATCGAATGCCGAGTCCACTGGATCAGCTTCGTGAAGTAGTGAAAGCTGTCAATATTCCAGTTCAGGCCGTTGGAGGACTTTCACTTGAGCAGGCGATCAAATGCCCTCAATACGGAGCTCCACTCGTTGTTTTGGGTGCACCATTGACTATCGATGCAGATTCCTTCAAAACTGCGGATGGAAATCTCGAAGAATCCCTTCGGATGATCTGTGCGGCCATTCACGCTCAAGAAACTGTTTTCCCTACTAAATCTTAAACCATGTCCAGCACCAAAATACCTGCGGTAGTCAATTACTCAGAGCAAAAACATTCTGTCGAAATCCGCGAAATTCCCTTTCCTGAAATCGGAGAGGAAGATATTCTCCTTGAAGTGGAAAATGTAGGCGTCTGTGGCAGTGATCTGCATCAGTGGACTTCGGATCATAGTTGGCCGGTGAATTATCCGGTCGTATTAGGGCATGAATTTGGCGGTAAAATCGCTGCAATTGGAGATCGGGTCTCTGGCTGGAAAGTCGGGGAAAGGGTTGTTTCTGAGACAGCGGCAGTGATCGACACCCAAAATCCCATGAGTAAAGTTGGCCTTTACAATCTCGATCCAACCCGGAAGGGATTCGGTTATGGGGTGAATGGTGCGATGACAAGATTCGTCCGAGTTCCAGCTCGCTGTCTTCATACCGTTCCGGAAAATCTTTCCTTCGAAGAAGCCTGCCTGACCGAACCTTGCTGTGTCGCCTTTAATGCGCTCGTGGGAAATTCTCACATCAAACCGGGAGATCGGGTAGTAGTCATTGGCCCTGGTACAATCGGGATTCTTTGCGCTGCGGTAGCCAGACTTTGCGGAGCTGAGGTTGCTATTTTAGGTCTCGAAGGTGATAAGGGAAGACTGGAAATCGCCCGAAAAGCCTATGGATGTGATCCACTGATCGGAGAGGATGCCGCCGAGACTTGGGCCAAAAAGCGGGATGGATTAGGTGCAGACTTAGTAGTGGATGCTGCTGGTCATAGCAGCACTTTGAAGATTGCCATGCAACTCGTTCGCCAAAATGGACAAATCACCAAAGTAGGTTGGGGACCACAGCCACTAAATTTTTCCATCGATCCCATCGTACAAAAAAATGTGAGGCTTCAGGGAAGTTTCAGCCACAACTGGCCTATCTGGGAGCGGGTGATTGCACTCTTGGCAAGTGGAGCATTGAATGTCAAGCCGATCATCGGCGGCGTCTGGCCGATTACTGAATGGCATGAAGCATTTGAAAAAATGCATTCCGGGCAAATTGTTAAAGCTGTTCTAAAACCGATCTGATATGCGACTCAAAGACAAAGTCATCATCGTCACAGGAAGTACCACCGGAATCGGCAAAGCCATCGCCAAACGCTGTGTGGAAGAAGGAGCCAAAGTGGTTATTCACGGTTTGGAGCAGAATCTTGGAGAGGAAGTTCTGGTTGAAATTGGAACTGAGCATGCCGTATTTCATTGCGAAGACATCACCACTGAAACCTGTCCTGATAATCTGGTAAATCTAGCAGTGAAGACTTTCGGGAAAATAGACGCTGTTGTCAATAATGCCGCCTTGGTCATCGCCTCAGATATTCACAATACGGATCGAGCATTTTTCAAGAAGGTACTCGACATTAATACAGTTTCTCCATTTCTTTTAATTCAGAAAGCACTTCCTGAACTCATAAAAACCAAAGGCTGCGTCCTCAATATCGGTTCGATCAATGCTTGGAGCGGAGAACCTAATTTGTTGGCCTATTCTGTTTCCAAAGGTGCAATCATGACATTGACAGGAAATTTGGGCGACTCCTTGATGCGGGAATATGGCGTTCGCGTCAATCAAATCAATCCAGGTTGGGTACTGACCGAGCGAGAGACAGAGCGGAAAAAGCTCCATGGTCTTTCTGACAATTGGTATGAAGAATTACCTTCGATTATCGCTCCATCGGGAAGAATTCTCTGGCCGGAAGAGATTGCTGCCGCCTGTATTTTTTGGCTTTCTGATGAAAGTGGTCCGGTGTCAGGACAAGTCCTTACTTTGGAACAACATCCGATGATCGGGCGAAATCTCCCCAAAGACAATAAAACCTTCAAATAACCCACCATGCCCAAATTAGCCGCCTTTCCAAAAGCTTTCATGCAGCAACTCTGCAAAGACGGAAGTATGAAAATCGCCGATTGGGTGAAGCTTGCCGCTCCACTAAAGATCGACGGACTGGAGTGGTATGCTGGTTTCTTGGAGATGGAAAATGAAAAAAACTGGCCCAAATTCCGAAAGATGGTCGAAAATGAAGGCATGGTCATTCCAATGATGTGTTGCTCTCCGGATTTTACCAACCGGGATAAAGCTTTCCGAGAAAAGGAAATCCAAAAACAGCGACGCTGGATCGATATGACCGATGAACTTGGCGGGAAATATTGTAGGGTTTTATCTGGTCAATTTCGCCCCGAACTTTCCATCGATGAAGGAATCAAACTCGCCAAGAACTGCATCGAAGCTTGCCTGCCTTATGCTCAATCGCTTGGAATCACCTTGATTATCGAAAACCATTATAAAGACGACTTTTGGGAATATCCTGAATTCGCTCAAAAGCGGGCTGTATTCACTAAACTTGTCAAATCAATTCAGCATCCCAATTTCGGGGTGAATTACGATCCGAGTAATGCGTTTCTGGCAGGGGAAGATCCGCTGGATTTATTGTATGATGTGTCGGAACGCGTAGTGACGATGCATGCGAGCGACCGCTTTTTGAAATATGGCACGATCGAAGACTTGAGAAAAGAAGAAGGCGGGGCTGTAGGCTATGCCAAGCGACTCAGCCATGGCGAAGTTGGAAAAGGAATAAATGACTACGATGCCATCTTCACCGAACTCAAGCGAGTTGGTTTCGACAACTGGATCAGCATCGAGGATGGAGTAGATGGCATGGATCAATTGGAACGCAGTGTGGCGTTTCTGAAGAAGAAGATTGCGCAATACTGGCATAATTGATTTACGAATTTCGATTTACGATTTACGATGCTCAAATAAATGTTTGTCCTTTAGTTAGAATCGGAAATTCTATAATCTTTCAATTTTCCAATTTTAGAATCTTTCAATTAAATCATCAATGAAACATGAAATCCTTACTTCCATCCCCTCCCAATGCTATCTCAGTGAAGGTCCACTCTGGATCGCTGATTTAGGCTGTTTCTTTTGGGTAGATATCGAAAAAGGAAATCTGCACAAATACCACTTAGCTTCCGAAAAACTGGAAATTCGGCATTTCCCGCACTACTTGGCGGTGGTTCTGAAAGGACAAAACGGAAAATTGATACTTGGTCTGGATCGGAAACTTGTACGCTACGATTGGGAGACAAAGGAATTGGAGGAACTCTGTGAAGTGGAAGCTGATCAGTCTTTGCATCGATTCAATGATGGAAAAGTTGACTCGCATGGTCGCATTTGGATTGGGACTCTGAGTACCAGATTCACCGAAGGCGAGGGTTCACTTTACCGGATTGATTCCAACCTCAAACCTGAAGTGCAATTGAAAAATCTGACCATTTCTAATGGAATGGCTTGGACGAAGGATCAAAAGACGTTTTACTTTATCGATACACCAACTCGAAAAATTCAGGAATATTCATTTGATGCGGAGACAGGGGAAATAGAATTTAAGAGAATTGCTATTGAGATTCCCGAAGACCTGGGATTTCCAGATGGGATGTGTATAGATCAGAAAGGAATGCTTTGGGTGGCGCATTATGGTGGTTCGGGAGTCTATCGCTGGAATCCAAAAAGCGGTGATCTGCTCGACAAAATTGAATTGCCAGTTCCGCATGTGACTTCCTGCTGCTTTGGAGGAGAAAATCTGGACTTGATGCTGATTTCTACAGCGCAGGAAAACATGTCAGATGAAGATTTGAAAAAGTATCCTCAGAGCGGGGATGTATTTTTGGTGAAATTGGAAGTGGGGGGATTTGAGTCCTTTCGAGCGTCCTTTTGATTTCCCGCAGATGAGCGCTGAAAAAGTCGCGGATGTCGCTGATTTTAAAATGGTTCAAGTCTCCTGACTTGGACCTAATCTGTATTGTAAACAATATCTGGCAGTCCGAAGACTGCATCATGACGGGTCCAAGTTTGAAAACTTGAACCAATCCGAGTTTTGAAACAATCAAGCGAAAATCAGCGGGAAACTTCACAAAAAAAGCCAATCTCTCGATCAGCTTTTCAATTTCTATAGCAGCGGCCTAAACTGACTCAGGAAGCGCACGTCATTTTCAGTGAAAAGTCGCAAATCCTTGATCTGATATTTCAGCATCGCGATACGCTCGATGCCCATTCCAAAGGCAAAGCCAGTATATTTTTTCGAGTCAATCCCACAGTTTTCCAACACGTTTGGATCCACCATTCCACTTCCTCCAATCTCTACCC
>CAYTXN010000183.1:0-6856 GCA_964441195.1 uncultured Limnohabitans sp. | reverse complement strand
TAAGACAGTGATTTTCACCAAATCCTGAGATTTCAGAGCTCCTTCGGTTAATGTCAACTTAAAAACATACTCTCCGGCTTTATCAGGGTTAAATGTGGCCTGCAGCTGATTGGAATTTTGAATTGTGACGAGGCTGGATTCCGGTTTAGAGATGGTCTCCCAAAGTATCTGAACTCCAGCTCCCTCAAAAGTAGATAAAGTAGCATCTAAGGTTACTGCTTGACCGATTTCCAAACTTCGATCTTCTCCTGCGTCTGCAAGTAAGGTCGGTTCCTCATCTTCCGAAAGTGCAATGGTTACAGTGTCTTCATCTTCCCAGCTTTGGTAAGAAATGGTGAGGCGAACTACATATTCTCCAGGAAGGCTTCCGTTGAATTTTGCTAAGACCTCTTGTTGTCCTTCGATGGTGGTTGTAGCGCCATTGGGTTTGGTGATTACCTCCCATTTATAGGAGATCGGTTTGCCACTTGCGTTGGTGGACTTACTGCCATCCAAAATGGCTGAATATCCGACAAATCCTTCTGTAGGATCACCGGCATGGGCTGTTAGAGGATTGATGGGGTTATTATCCTCTTCTTCACAGCTTGTCAAAGCGAAAATAGCAAACAGCACAAATGCCATCTGTTTGATTTTAGTCATCATAATCTGTTGGTTTAGTTTTTTAAAAGAGATTTTCCACAGCATGATTGAAAAATGACAAGCAGGGTTGCATCAACTTGAAAAAGTTTAGAGAGGTTAATTCATTTTTGGCACAAAGCGAATTGTTTCCTAATTCCCATAAAACAAAAAAAGGCTTCTCCTTTTGAGAGAAAGCCTTTCCATAAAATCTAATTTCAATTTTAATTCATTCCGCCTTTTCTATTCGGAGATCTTGGAGTCGGCCATTCTGTAGGCTCTCCAGTTCGGAAGTTTACAGGAATTCGCTTTTCACGAGAAACTTGTGTAGGCTCCTCACAAGCCATATAAACCAAAATCGCAGCTAAAACGGCATTACTGCGAACATCATCAAACACAACTTTGTCGTAAGTGTCTACATTGGTATGCCAAGTCTGGGTACCATAATCCCAACTTAAGGAGCTTAGGTTAAACGCTGGAACTCCAGCAGCTACAAAAGAAGCATAATCGGATCCGCCACCACCTGGATTTCCAGGAAAGCTGGTCTCGATACCGGAAGTGATTTCAGAAGGCACCTTGGTCAACCAACGGCCTAGGTATTCGTAGCTGTCCACAAAGCCTTGACCTGATAGATTTGCCACACGACCGGTTCCATTATCCTGGTTAAATAGAACCTGAATTTTGTCCATCATCTCTGGATGATCTTCCACAAATCCTCTGGATCCGTTCAAGCCCTGCTCCTCTGAACCCCAATGACCTACCAAAATTGTACGCTTAGGATTTGGATAAACTTCCTTTAAAATCCGCATTACTTCCATCATCAATATGGTTCCTGTGCCATTGTCCGTGGCACCAGTACCTCCATCCCAAGAGTCAAAGTGAGCGGAAAGCATCACATATTCCTCAGGTTTTTCGGTTCCTTTGATTTCAGCGATTGTATTGAAAGTTGGCTGAACTCCAGTCTCTTTGGATTGTGCATTGAGATTGATTTGAGGCTTTTTGCCACTTTCTGCCAACCTGAAAAGCATTCCGTAGTCTTCTAAGGACAGGTCAACAGTTGGGACTTTTTTAGTTGAAGCAGAGAAAATTTTATTTGCTCCAAAAGCTCTGGACCAATAGGAGGTGATCACTCCCAAAGCACCAGCTTCCTCAAGGGCTAGAGGAAGAGCTTGACGGTTTTTACCCGTTTTTCTTAAGCGTTCACTCCATGCTATGTCGGAAGCAGTTCGATCTTCCTTCATTTTTTCGAAAGACTTTTCAGTTGCCCATTTTTCCCAATTGTAATCTGGGCGACCCGTGATCTGTGGCGCTGAAATCATCACATACTTGCCTTTTACGGTTGGAAGCCATTTCTGAAAAGCCACTGAATCTGCAAAGTCAGGTAAAACAATTACTTCGCCCTGAGCGCCTCCCTGAGGAGAAGATGGGCTCCACGCGAGCTGCATTCCAGAAAGAGACCGAGTCCAAGGAGATACCATATCGATATGAGTAATTCCTCGCTCCCAGCCTCTCCATTCGCCCCATTGCTCATTTCGGGCTTCGATACCCCAGGTTTTGTATTGGCTGACAGCCCAATCATGGGCTTTTTGCATTTGAGGTGAGCCTACAAGTCTTGGGCCTACACCTTCCAAAAGTTCATGAGCCAAGACCTCCAATTGGGAGTTTTCATTGGCTTCTTTGATGATCGCGTCGATGACTTGGTTTTGAGCCTGTACTTTGGCAGACACCAAAAGCAAAAGCGCGAGGCCATAGCGGTAGATTTTGTTCATTGAATGTTAGTTTAGGGCTTAAAAATATCCTTAGAATTAGAATTTACCGAACCATTGGTGGAAAGAGGCAAGAAAAGATATGCATAGTATCCTTCTATTTTTTTCCAGTGATGACTTGTAATGAACTCAAAAAATCAAATTAAACTTTAGGAATCCCTGCATCAATTTGAAATGCTTGCCAAAGGAATAAAGTGCAATCACTTGTAGCAAAATGATATGGTCAGGTATCCAGTCTTTATTAACGCCATTTTTAAGGTTTAAAACCTAGTAGTGGCGGATTAATTGTTATTTAGTATGATTTTCATCAGGATTGGAGTTTTTCTTCTTCCATTCCTGTCAAACGGGATGGTTTTTTAGCTGCGATAAAGTTTATTTACACCTGAAGTAAATCTAAAATCTGACTGATGGCCCCTGAAATAGAAATGAAGAGTTTTCTGTGGAAAATCCTTGAAAACCGTGCGGAAGAAAAATCAAACTCTTGGCTTCACCAAAAGGCCGAACAAATTGAAGGCTCCAGCGCCAATTCATCTTTCTTTCTCGCCTTTTCCCAAGCCTCCCGTTTTTTCAAAAAAGATAATCTTGTACTAAGTGTGGAGGAAAAAGACCTAGAAAATAAGCTGGTTCCAGGATTTGAACTCAGCCATTGGGATTTGCTTCAAACTGCTCGAACCTACCTTTTACTTCGTTTTCCACAGGAAAAAGAAAGGTGGTTTTCTGCGATCAATCAGTTATTTGAAACGGGAGATATGTATGAACAGCAGGCACTTTATGCTGCCCTGCCTTTGATGCCTTTTCCTGAGGACTTACTTCCTCGGGCGATTGATGGATGTCGAACCAATATGACGCTGATCTTTGATGCCATCGCCTTGAATAATCCTTTTCCAGCGAAATACTTTCCGGAGGCCAATTGGAATCAACTGGTGTTGAAGTCGATCTTTATGCAGCGGCCACTTTATCGAATTCAAAAGCTGGATGAGCGGAGAAATCTTGCATTAGCCGATATTGCATCGGATTTTGCTCATGAGCGCTGGGCTGCAGGAAGGGAAGTCATGCCTGAACTCTGGCGTTTGGTTGCTCCTTTTATCAATGAAAAGTTTACGTCGGATTTGAAAAAAGTTCTTGAATCTTCCGATCAACTAGAAGTGGAGGCCGGTCTTTTGGCTTTGTTTGGGTGCAATTCTGAAGTAGCAAAGCAGTTGCTTCAGGGCCACAATGAAGAGGTCATGGCCATTGAATATGGAGAGATCACCTGGGAAAAAATCGGAAGAGACTTTCAGGAAAAAAGAGTCTGATTACCCAGTTTAAGACTAATTTTAAGTTTGAATTATTAATATCTGGAAAAATGGAAATGTACATAGATCCCCATATTCACCTAGTTTCACGCACGACCGATGACTACGAAGCCATGAGAAAAGCCGGAATCGTGGCCACCATCGAGCCGGCATTCTGGCTAGGTCAACCTCGAACCGAAGTGGGTTCTTTCAAGGATTACTTCAGCACTTTGGTTGGTTGGGAGCGATTTCGGGCCAGTCAATTTGGGATTGTGCACTATTGCACGATGGGCTTGAATTCCAAAGAAGCCAACAATGTGGCTTTGGCGGAACAGGTGATGGAGCTTTTGCCGCTCTTTGCCGGGAAAGAAGGCGTAGTAGCGATCGGTGAAATTGGTTATGATGACCAAACTGAAGCGGAAGACAAGTTCTATCGCCTTCAACTCGAATTGGCAAAAGATGTTAATCTCCCTGTACTTATCCACACTCCACACCGAGATAAGAAAAAAGGAACAACTCGATCCATGGACGTAGCCGAAGAACATCAAATGGATCCGGGTTGGGTGGTCGTCGATCACAACAATGAAGAGACCGTGAAAGAAGTTTTGGATCGAGGTTTTTGGGCGGGATTTACCATTTATCCACATACCAAAATGGGTTCCGAACGAATGGTAGAAATTGTCAAGCAATACGGCCCTGAGCGAATTATCGTCAATTCTGCGGCAGATTGGGGGATTTCTGATCCTTTGGCTGTGCCAAAAACTGCCAACTTGATGCGTAAAATGGGAATTCCCGAGGAGCACGTGCGACTCACGACTTATCAAAATGCCCTGACAGTTTTTGGACTAAGTGGGCAAATGGATGAAAACGATTGGCTCAAGGCTCCTTCCATAGACCAAACCAAAAAGCTGGGCGGAAACTCAGTCCTTCGCGGTGGTCAGGTTCCTCGGGTAGAGGGTCCTGCCGATCGAGTTGAAAACTAATTCATGGCAAAACACGGAATATTCCCTTACCTCCAACTGACCCGCCCAGCGAATGTGATCACCGCGATTGCAGATATCTGGGCGGGTTTTGCTATTGCCGGGGCCTGGGATTACATGGCAACCAATTGGATTTATGGAGATCAGCAATTTTGGCTAAATCTGCTATGGCTTTCATTGAGTACAATTGGATTGTATGCTGGGGGTGTTGCCTTCAATGATATCGCTGATGCTGAGCTGGATGCATTTGAACGGCCCGAAAGGCCGATTCCAAGTGGAAGAGCTTCCAAGTCTAATGCAATAATAATGTCTTTAGCACTACTCGTTTTTGGAGTGGTCACTGCGGCACAAGTCAGTTGGACTGCTGCAATAATTGCTGCTGCTGTTGCTGTTCTTGCGGTGGTTTATGATTATTGGGGAAAGCATCAGCGGATTTTGGGACCGATCAATATGGGACTTTGCCGATCAGGTAATTTGCTTTTGGGTATCAGTGTTGCGCCTGAGGTTTTGGAGAAAATCTGGCCCATCGCATTAATCCCTTTGATTTATGTGGCAGCCATTACCATGATCAGTAGAGGGGAGGTGCATGGAAAAAACCGAATAGCACTCTTTGCAGGTGGTGTTATGTATGCTTCAATCTTCTTTGCGATATTTGCCTTGGCTTATCTGGAAAGTCCGGGATACTTGCAGGTAATTCCATTCTTAGCTTTGCTGGGCTATATGTTGTTTCCACCTTTGGTCAAAGCAATACGAACTCAGGAACCTAAATTCATTGGTAAATCTGTCAAAGCTGCCGTTATTTCTCTGATTATTGTCAATGCTTCGATAGCCACGGCATTCTCAGGTTGGCCCATTGGAATCATCGTTTTGCTCCTTCTTCCTGTTTCCCTTTGGTTAGCGAAAAAATTTGCCGTAACCTGAGCAAAAATTAAACTTAATCGCCGTTAAAATTGTCTTGAAGGCGATAATTGCCCAATAACCTATTGCCGATTCCGATGAATACGATTCTCGAACAGACCTTTTCAGTTCCTTTCCGATATCCGGTGTGTTTCACTGAGGATCTTTTTGATCCCAAAAACACTATTTTGGCTGATGTGCTTCGGGGAGAGCGTGTTCCAAAAGTACTTTTTGTGATCGACAGCGGTGTGGCAAAAACGCATTTCAATTTGGTAAAGGATGTAAAAACCTATTCTGAAACCTTCAAAGACACATTTACATTAGCTACCGAACCTATCGTAGTTGTTGGTGGGGAAGCCTGCAAAAATGACCAAAACTTATATCAGCAAATTGTGGAAGCCACTCACCTCTTTGGGATTGATCGGCACTCTTACATCGCCGTGATCGGTGGAGGTGCAGTCTTGGACATGGTGGGTTTTGCGGCAGCGATTTCCCATCGGGGAATCCGATTGATTCGCATTCCGACAACGGTGCTTTCGCAAAATGATTCCGCAGTCGGTGTAAAAAACAGCATCAATTCCTTTGGCAAAAAGAACTACCTCGGTACGTTTACTCCTCCAAATGCAGTCCTGAACGATTTTAATTTCCTGAAAACACTGGACGACCGTGATTGGCGAGCAGGGATTTCCGAAGCAGTAAAAGTTGCGCTAATTAAGGATTTAAGCTTTTTTGAGTGGCTAGAAGCAAACAGTGAAGCGCTTGCAAACCGTGAAATGGAACCGATGAAGGCCCATATCATCCGAAGTGCCAAAATGCACATGGATCATATTTCCGGCAAAGATCCTTTTGAGTTCGGATCGTCAAGACCATTAGATTTCGGCCACTGGGCGGCTCATAAATTAGAGAAATTGAGTGATTTCCGAATCCGTCATGGAGAAGCAGTGGCGATCGGGATAGCTTTGGATTCTACTTATTCCTATTTGCAGGGAAAAATTTCCAAAGAAGACTTGAATCGGATTATTAATTTGATGAAAACCTTGGGTTTTGAGCTTTATGCTCCGGAACTACAGGGCGATAACTTGATCAAAGGCCTAAAAGAATTCCAGGAGCATTTGGGTGGGCAATTAACGATTACGCTGCTGGAAAAATTGGGAAAAGGAATCGAAGTTCACGAAATGAATGAGGAATTAATCCATCAATCAGTAGATTTGCTTCAGTCATTTCAGGAAAAATCCAATCTGATTACTTCCTGATTTTTTAATTACAACTATGGACATCAAGGGATTTCATCTGAGCTATTGCAGCAATATACATCCCGGTGAAA
>CAYTXN010000182.1:0-6883 GCA_964441195.1 uncultured Limnohabitans sp. | reverse complement strand
TCATTCAGGTAAAGTCTGTTTGCAACTTGATTTCCGGTGAAAAACAAATCCGGTAATCCATTTTGATCAAAGTCAGCAATCGCAACTCCTCCCCCATTGAAAATGTATTCATCGGTCAAAATGTTGAAGGAATCAGATTCGATAATCACATTGTTGAAATCAATTCCTGTCTCATCTGAAGATTTTAATTCAAATAGGGTTGAATCTTTTTTGCAGGAAGACATGAGAAAGACAAAAACAACTATCGTTAAACTAAAGAAATATTTCATAGGGTTTTTAAGGGTGATGCAAGCAGACTTGAAATTAACATTTTCCGCTCTGTAGAAAAAAAGAGTTGAAATATTTGAACATAAAAAAAGGGAGACCTTCGCCTCCCTTTTTTATTTAAACTTTATATGATGACCATTTAAAATTATACTTTCGAATAAATAGATCGGTACTCAGGAGATACCATCCTTTTTTAATCAAGTTGTAGAAAATAGTTTTACTAGAATGAAATCTACTTATCCAAAGAGAATATTCATTTTTTACTAAAAAGAGTCTACCTTTTCAGTTCGAGGTAGACTCTTTAAATTTACAAATTGTTATCGATTAATAATTTGGATCCTGAGTCAAAGTTGGTTGACCATCTTTCAAAGATCTGTCTATAGCCTCAAGAGGAATCGGAAAATATTCATTTTTGTTCTTAGTAAATGATTTTCCACTCAGATATACTCTTTTGTTCTTTTCAACTGCGAGGTAATTATTCAACACCTCAGCAGAAACTCCCCATCTTTGAAGGTCAAAAAAGCGATGGCCTTCCATGCTAAACTCAAGTCTAGTTTCAAATCTTACCGCCTTTCTAGCCAAATTTTTATCTGCCCATGGTGCTGTATAATTCTTAATATTATAATTGGCAGCTGGCGTACCACTTACAATGGTAAAATCATTTCTGGAGCTACCTTGAATAGCTTTTGGAACAAATCCCGCTGGATTGGCCGCTCTCGTTCTAACCATGTTTACCAATTCCCTTGCTCTCTCTAAACTTCCAATTTCTACTTCCGCCTCGGCTAGCCAAAGTAAAACCATGCTATACCGTAATATTCTATAATTATTAGAAGTTAGATTTCCCCAACCACCAATACCAAATCCAGCCTTTTCGGCCACATGTTTCATGGAAGAATACGGGCCTGCATAAGAAACATCTCTGATAAAATCTGTTCCATGGATTTTGAAATCCTTGAAAAGGATACCCGGTCTACCCAGAGAAAGATCAATTCTTGGATCAAGAAATCCGGTAAACTCTGTTTGCCAGGTGACATCCGAGTCATTGAAGTTGTCCAACAATGGAAGACCGGAAGGAGAAGTTTTAAAGGCATTGACCAAGTTTTGAGATGCCTGATAAAATCCACAGCATCCCCAAGGATCAGTATAAGGATGTGCTAGACCAACACCTTGATTTGATGCCTGATCATTTGCGCTATTGATGGCATACTGTATTTCAAAAATAGACTCAGCATTATTACGCGTTGTCACCTTGAAGTTGTCTGCATATTTATCAACCAAGCGATACCTTCCACTATTTACTATTTGATCCAAGAGTGCTTTTGCTTCAGTCAGCTTAGCGGCATTTGCATTTCCGCTAGCATCCCAACCCTGATACATTTTTGCTTTGGCTAACATTGCCATCGCAGCCCATTTAGTAGGTCTACCTACCTGAGCTTGTGTTTCAGGCAAATTATCCATGGCTGCTTTCAGGTCAGCCTCAATGAATGGCCAAATTTCCACATCATTTGGAACCTTCGTGCTTTCAACATCATCAATATTAAAGATTTCATCGCTGATGTAAGGAGGATTTCTCCACATTTTTCTGGCTTCTAAGTGAAAAAAACCTCTTAGAAACCTAGCTTCTGCTATAATTCGGGTTCTAGTGGCATCGTTGATTCTTTCTACCTTTTTCAAGGTATTAATCGCATCGTTTGCCCTAGCGATTCCTTTGTACAATCCTCTCCATTTGTTTCTAATGTGTCCATTGAAAGCCTGGAAGTCATAGGCCTCAATGAAAGATTGCTCAGGTTGATCTCCTGCATCAGTACCCTTATAGGCATCATCTGATGCTATACCACCAAACACCCAATTTTGAACATCATTTTCCCAGGGAGCCTGACCATCCAATCCTGTGCCTGAAAGCATCTTATATGATCCTAAAAGAAGACCTTCGACTCCAGCCTCTGTTGCCAAGCCACTGGATGAAAATTGGCCTTGAGGCTCTTTTGTCAAGAATTCATCTCCGCAACTGATGGAGACAAACAATAATAAGACAAATGAAAATAACCTATATATCGTTTTCATAAAGAATAGATTTAGAAATTAAGATTAAGACCCACCAAGAAATTCTTTGAAACCGGCATATAACCTCCATCAAATCCTAGCGTGTTATCAGTATTTGTTTGAATCTCAGGATTTAGACCTGAGTATTTGGTAAATGTGACTAGGTTTTGTCCCTGTACATAAATTGATGCCCTACCAAATCCTAGTTTTGTCATAGTTGCAGTAGGCAAGTTATAGGACAACTGGATATTTCTAATTCGGAAATAGCTACCATCTTCGATAAAATAGCTCGATGGACGGCTACTTACTTGGTCGTTTGCGTCCATGATAGGAGCTGTTGCATTTGGATTTGCAGCCACCCACTGAGATCTTGGAGCTGTAGGATTGCTTGGTTGCCAAGCATCATAAAGGGCTGCCTTCGATCTGTTTCCCTGGAACGTGTTGAAATCTGCAAAATATCGAACATAGTTGAAGATATCATTACCAACAGAGCCATTTCCAAAAATGGTAAAATCAAAACCCTTATATCCCAAATTCACATTTACACCATAGGTGAAGTCAGGGTGTGGATTCCCTATTACTGTTCTATCAGAATCGGTAATCACTCCGTCACCATCTACATCCTCAATTTTGAATTTACCTGGAGCATTGTATGAACCGTAAGTGGCGTGAGCCGCTGCTTCTTCTTGGCTTTGAAAAATTCCCAGTACGTTGAAACCATAATACGAGGACAATGGTAATCCAGCCTGAGTCAAAGTTACTGCAGGAACTCTTGATCCAAAACCAAAGAATCTAGTCCCTTCATTGTCATCTAGTTTATCAACAACATTTCTATAAGTAGAGAAATTAGCCGAAACATTGTATCTAAAATCTCCACCCTTAGCCGTGTTTTTGTAACCTAGGTTTAGATCAATCCCTTTGTTTGTGATTTGACCCACGTTGGAAGCGGAAGCACCTGCGTCTCCTGCAGTGAATGTAATCGGAATAGTAAACAACATGTCGCTGGTAACTCGCTGCCAAACATCAAACTCCAAATTAACTTTATCCCCGAACATCAGAACGTCCAATCCTAGGTTGTTGGATGTAGTAGTCTCCCATTTAGCATTCGGATTGCCGAATCTTTGAGCGTCAAAACCGATTGTTGGTGAAGAAGTAGAGCCATCTATTGGATAACCTGCATTGAAAATATTTGATCTATACGTAGTGAAGGCATTGTAATCTCCGATTGCTTGGTTACCTGTTTTACCCCAACCATATCTCAATTTCATATCTGTCACAAATGGCAATGCTGATTTTATTCCCGCTTCCTCCGATAATCTCCATCCTAAACTGAATGCTGGAAATATTGCACTTCTTGATGCAGATAAGAATCTCGAGGAAGCATCATTTCTCACAATTACCTGAATCAGATATTTATCATTGTACGAATAATTGAATTTACCGAACTGAGAAAACAAGCTGTAATCCCTGAACACATTTCCCGAGTTCGAAGCGGTAGTCGCATCACCTAGATCCAAATAACTTAGGATTTCAGGTGATTCAAATGCAAACCGTTGTCTTCCAGCTTGAAAAAATTCACCAAACTCGGTAATCGCTTCAGTTCCGACGTAGACATCGACACTATGAATCTCATTAAATGTTTTGGCATAACTTAACACATTAGACCATACCCACTGATATTGGTAATCATTTGTTGCTGTAGTGCTATTGATAAAGTTTCCCTCAACATATTCTGGCTGAGGGCGACCTAAATACCTTCCCCTGCTTGTATTGCCATCAATCCCCATACTTGTTTTGAATTGAATATTTTCTGTAAAGTCATAGGCCGCATATGCATTACCAAAAACTCTCATTCGATACGTTCGGTTGTCTTGCTGACGGGAAAGAACCGCAAAAGGATTAAAGTTATTGCCCAGGTTAGCACCTCTACTACCTGCAAAATTTCCCGCTATATCATAAACCGGTAATAAAGGATGATGCTTATATGCTCCAGAAACTGCATTTTGCTCGTTCTGATTTCCAAACCCTCCTTTTCTGTTATCAAATGTTACCGACAAATTTTCACCTACCGTTAATTTATTATTTTTAAGAATTTTGAATTCGGTATTAGCCCTCAAAGAGAATCTTTCGTATCCAATAAATTTAACAATACCCTCCTGGTTAAAATACCCTGCCGATAAGGCATATCTCCCACTCTCAGTTCCGCCTGCAGCGGAAATTTGATAATTTTGAATGGGAGCGGATGTGGTTACCTCATTCCACCAGTTGGTGTCTGCAGACTCAGTAATAGCATAAATGTTACCAGGTCTCAAAGCATATAGATCAGGATTTGTTCTTGGATCCCCGCTCATTGCGCCACTAGGAAACACAAAATCCGGAATTCTTACTTCCCCATTAGGCCCATACGTGTACTGTCCGTGGGAGGGAGTTTTGCCCGCATATAGATCAGCCAAATACAAATATCGGCCAAGCTCTGAGGCATTTAAAACTTCTGGAGAGTTTCCAGATTGCTGTATACCATAATAGGTATTGAGGGACACCGATGGCTTGCCTACTTTACCTCTCTTTGTAGTTATAATAACCACACCGTTTGCTGCTCTTGATCCATAAATAGAAGCTGCAGATGCATCTTTCAAAACTTGGATTGTTTCAATATCCTCTGGATTGAGGTTACCCTGTCTTTCGGTAGGTACTCCATCGATTACATACAAAGGATTGTTGTTACCAATGGTGCCAAAACCTCTAATACGAACAGTTGCTTCTCCCCCCGGAACAGCACTGTTAACAATATTGACACCTGCTGCCCTACCTTGAAGTTGCTGCGCAAAAGTGGTTGCAGGAATTGAAAGTAATGCATCTGTTGCTACTGTAGTTACAGCACCGGTAATGTCTCTCTTAGACTGAGCACCGTATCCTGTTACAACAATTTCCTGTAAAGATCTTTCTGATAATCTTAACTGGACATTGATCGAGGATCTATTTCCAACCACCTCTTCAATGGTTGAATACCCAATGAAAGAAAACACCAATACAGATTCACTTGAAGGAACATCAATACTGTAATTCCCATCAAAATCAGCAATAACTCCAGTTGTTGATCCTTTCACAAGAATTGTAGCACCAGGGAGACCGGAACCGGATTCATCCAGAACTTTACCCGTAATTTTAATTTGAGCAAGCGCAGCCGTACTAGATGCTACTAAGAGCAAAAGAACTGCGCATAAAATTTTGTGGATATTTTTCATAAACATAGATAGATTGGGTAAAAGATTAACCTGATAAAATTTTTGTTTATTAATCATTAAATAGTTTGTAATTAATTTTAAAATGGCAGTGTTAAGTGCCTAATTTTTAAAAAATCCAATACGATTTACCGTGGTCAAAAGACCTGCTTAAGAAAAACCTGTAGGTTTTAGCGCATCTTCAGATGCTAATTGAGGTAGGATAATTTTAAGTAAAATAGATCATAGAATTCAATTTTTAGTTTACTTTTTAATTCTTAAAACCCAATGTTAAATAATCTAAAACAAATTTCAAACCTCCAAAGCCAAATTAAATTTCTTATTTTCTAATTCTATGATAAAAAATCACCTCCTTTCTGGCACAATGTCATGCAAAACGTAAGTAAAATCGCATTATTTCAAAATAGAAATTATGAGTCTTCGAAATCATGCACACGCCCAAATTTTGTTTAACATCTAGCATCAATTATTTCTATAGTTTATTAAATTGATGTTCCTTGATTTAAAAAATACGCAAGGCCATGAATATCATTGAATTTATCACTCATTTTCCAGAGGAAAGCTGTGAGATTTATCTGAAAGCTTACAGAGAAAACACCGGTATTTATTGTAAAACCTGTACTGGTTGTCAAAACATTACTGGTTTAGTTCGAGCAAGTTTTTTGAATGCAGTAAATGCTGGGGAAGGACTTCTCTCAAAGTTGGGATGGTAATGGATTCTAGTAATCTATCTTTGAATACTTGGTTTACAGCGTTTTATTGATGTCTGCTACCAAAAAAAGCTGTTCTTACCTTGAATTTCAAAGAAAATTAGGGTTGAAAAGACATGAAACCGCTTTCAATCTGATGTATAAAATTAAGACGGTAATGGGGAAAAGAGACGATCTGTATCTGCTCAAAGCAATGGTGGAGTACCCTGAGGCATAGTTGGAAAAAGCGACCAACAAAGTGATCAAGATCGGCTAAAATATGGCAAGGGAAGTCAGATGCAGACCATAGTGGCCGTAGTTCAGCCGCAAAATCAAATATTTTTAATGTGTTTATTATTTGATTTTTTAAGGCCACATCTGCATTTCGGCAGACAAGTGGAATCTCGAATGGATTATAATTATCTGCCTGTCATCTTGGGTCATGCCTGTCTGCCTCAGGCAGACTCGATTTCATAAGAATTTTTCGGGTGATGGTAGCAGAGTTGAAATTAGCACTTTCCCCTATGCAGAAAAAAGGGAGAGGAAATAAAAAACATAAAAAAAGGGAGGCAAAAGCCTCCCTTTTTTTATAAAACCTAATTCAATTTAGAATCCTGGATTCTGAGTAAGAATATCAGAACC
>CAYTXN010000181.1:0-6888 GCA_964441195.1 uncultured Limnohabitans sp. | reverse complement strand
CTGATCGGTCATATTTCAGGGGGATTGCTTGCCTTAGTTTTGGGTCCATTTCAGTTTTGGGCGGGGTTCCGAAACAAATATTTGAAGATTCATCGTTGGATGGGCAGACTTTACCTAACAGGTATCCTAGTCGGGACGATCAGTTCGGTCACATTGGCTATGACCACAGGGATTGAAATCCATTTATCATGGGCTGTTTCCCTTATAATATTGGCAATGGCTTGGTTTTTTACCTCTGGAATGGCCTTACGATTTATCCTGCTAAAGCGGGTAAACCTCCACAAAGAATGGATGATCCGAAGCTATGTGGTGACTTTTGCCTTTGTGCTGTTCCGATGGCTAAATGGAATGGCTTGGATCCATGAATTCGGAAATTTCACAATAGTAGGTCCCAATTTGATCTGGATTTCCTGGGTTATCCCTCTTTTTTTCACAGAGATCATTTTACAATGGAATAAGAAATAATCGGTTCACCCAAAATACTCAACCCATGCTCAAGAAAATCATTTTCGGAATTATTGGACTCCTAGTTTTAGTAGTATTAGGAGTGGTGGCTTATGTTCAACTGAACTGGGACAAAACGTATGACATCCCCTATCCAAATCTTCAAGTGAGTACCGACCCTGAAGTTATAGAAAGAGGAAAATATCTGGTTCATGGTCCAGCACATTGTTCCAATTGTCATGTGGGTAGTGTTGCTGAAATGATTGCCGCAGATGCAGGAGAAAATATTCCATTAAAGGGAGGAGTGGAATTCCCTTTGGGTCCAATAGGCACATTGTACACTAAGAATTTAACCCCCGACCCTACCACAGGAATTGGAAGGTACTCCGACGCTGAAGTTTTTCGAATGATGCGCCATGCTGTGAAGCCTGATGGAACTGCAACTTTATCCGTTTTGATGCCTTTTTGGGATATGGCCGATGAAGATTTGATAGCTGTCGTGTCATATTTGAGAACCATGACACCAGTCAAAAACGAGGGGTCGGACAACAATTGGACATTTATGGGCAAACTTGTCCGGGTGATTGCCACTTCTTTTCAACCCATTGAAAATCCCACTCCTCCGGCCTTTGCTCCTGCAATGCAAGC
The DNA here is from genome assembly GCA_964441195.1 of uncultured Limnohabitans sp. Lineage (GTDB taxonomy): Bacteria > Bacteroidota > Bacteroidia > Cytophagales > Cyclobacteriaceae > Algoriphagus. Next base: position 5,796 of record CAYTXN010000181.1, on the reverse strand, counting down.
CACGATCGAACGAGGCGAATACGTCTCCCGTTATGTGGCCAATTGTGTGGGTTGTCATACAGCTAGAGATCCTATGACTTTTGAAGCCATAGGGCCGGAATATGGCGGAGGCATGGAGTTTGAACCCTTTCCGGAGTTGCATCTGGCTGTTGGTGAGGATCCTGAGCTTTGGATGCGCACACCCAATATTACCCCTCATCCTAACAGCGCCCTATCGAAATTCAAGAATGTAGAAGAATGGAAAGAACGATTCAGAAAAGGCAGACAGATCAAGATTTCACCTATGCATTGGGGGCCATTTTCAAGGATGTCAGACGAAGATCTGGAAGCACTTTACCTGTATCTGACAAGTTTGGAGCCTTCAGATTATGATGCGGGGGAATTGATGTTTAAGAAATAGAGAATTCTTATTTCGTATTAATAGCTATATCAGCATAATCAACAGCTCTGAGAAGGGATTTTACTTTTATTATTAGGCTAGAATTTCCGCTAAGTGCTCCTAGGAACTGAAAATAACTTGAGAAAAACTAAATTTCAAATTTATCCCACTTTTCATAATGTATTTGTTATCAATTGATTAAAGAGTAACTTAAGGTAAAGTAAAAAGAAATTAGAGCAACTAATTATGAAAAATCTAACCAAATTACTGATTCCTTTTTTTCCTCTACTGGCACTTTTAAGTTGTGATAAAACATATGATCCGGGAACTCCTGAACATATAAAATCCGTCACCGAGCAGATCGATACTCATAGGTTATTGAAAGCAGATGAAAGACCAGGGGACTGGTTGTCTTATGGAAGAAATTATGCTGAGGACAGGTATAGTTCACTTAATCAAATCACCAAAAGTACTATCAAAGATTTGGGATTAGCGTGGAGCTTCAATCTTGGGACGATTAGGGGACTAGAGGCAACACCTATTGTCGTTGACGGCATCATGTATATTTCCGGACCATGGAGTGTAGTGTATGCCATTGATGCTCGAAAGGGGGAATTGATTTGGACATATGATCCTGAGGTTCCGAAAGATCACGGAGAAAAAGCCTGTTGCGATGTAGTCAATCGAGGAGTTGCTCTCTATAAAGGTTATATTTTTGTAGCCACACTAGATGGAAGATTAGTTTCAATAAATGCAGCAACTGGCCAGAAGTCTTGGGAGGTAGCAACGGTGGACCCCACCAAAGCATATACCATAACCGGTGCTCCCAGAGTGGTGGAGGGAAAGGTAATTATTGGAAACGGAGGAGCTGAATATGGAGTCCGTGGATATGTTACCGCTTACGATGCCATAACAGGTAATCAAGTGTGGCGTTTTTATACCGTTCCAGGTGATCCATCCAAACCATTTGAATCCAAAGCCATGGAAGAAGCTTCTAAAACATGGACAGGCGAATGGTGGAAATACGGCGGAGGTGGAACGGCTTGGGATGCAATGGCTTATGATCCTGAATTGAAACTGTTATTCATCGGCACAGGTAATGGGGCCCCATGGAACAGAGAAATTAGATCACCGGAAGGAGGGGATAATTTATTTCTTTCATCCATCCTTGCAATTAATCCTGAAAACGGTGAGTTGGTCTGGCATTATCAGACTACTCCCGGAGATTCTTGGGATTACACCGCAACTCAACATATCATTCTTGCTGATATTGAAATAAATGGAGGCATGAAGAAGGTCTTGATGCAAGCTCCAAAAAATGGATTTTTCTATGTGATCGACCGAACTAATGGAAAACTAATTTCAGCTGACCCTTACACGTATGTCAATTGGGCCAAGGGAGTTGATATCACAACTGGACGCCCTATAGAAACTGATTTTAGTCGCTATACCAACGTAAATGCCATGATTGCACCCTCTGCAGTTGGCGGGCACAACTGGCAACCGATGGCATTCAATCCAAAAACTAAATTAGTATACATCCCTTCACGGGAGTCATCGATGATGTATGGTCAGGATAAAAACTGGGAATTTCTGAATGATTCAAAAACATGGAATACGGGTACTGGATATGATGCTACAAAACCAGTACGCCAAGATTCTCTAGCACCTGATTGGTATGGCAAACTCATAGCGTGGGATCCTATTGAGAGAAAAGAGGTATGGCAAGTGAAACAGCCTTCTCCATGGAATGCTGGGGTTCTTACAACAAGTGAGTTGGTTTTTCAAGGTACAGCGGAAGGAAATTTTGTGGCCTATGATGCAAGTACCGGAGAGAAGGTTTGGGAAACACCATTAAATACAGGAATCATTGCCGCACCTATTACTTATTTGATTGATGATGTTCAGTATTTATCCATTGCAGTAGGCTGGGGAGGTGTTTTAGGATTATGGTCAAAGTATACCAAACAAATAAATCCCGGAACGATCTACACATTTGCTCTTGGCAAAAATGAATCTATGCCAAGCTATCCGGACAAACCCGAACCAAAGCTTATTTCACAATCTTTTGAAGCATCAGAGAGTGAGTTAAAAAATGGAAATTTAGTCTATGACCGCTATTGCAATAACTGTCACAAATTTGGTGATGGGGGTGTGATTCCTAACCTTGCCTACTCTACTTCTGAGACTTTCAACAATTTCAAATTAATTGTTTGGGACGGTGAATATCTAGGTAAGGGCATGCCTAAATTCAAGGATCGCTTGTCCGAGCAGGATGTAGAAGATGTAAAAAATTACATTCTTTCCATGTCGAAAATGCTAAAAGGGTCGGAGACTGAATGAGTCTCGAAGCTCAGAATCTAATTCAAGAGGCGACTTAAATCAAGTTCCTGCACTTTTATCTGGAGACTTTCTGCTGCAAAGGAAAGCATTGATGCCAATAGATTGAGGCTGTGATGGTGAAATATTGAATTGAACAAGCGACTATAACTTCCACAGAAAATGAAAACACTGGATTACCTCCTCTCCATTGACATCAATTATATCGCGATTGGATTGATTGCGGTATTCTTCACTTTGGAACAAATCCTCAGCACTCAATTTTCTTTTCGCGACAGAGGAAAACATTTTTGGAACAGTTTCCTTTTTCAAATCTTATTCTTTGTGGGAAACCTTTTTTGGGCCGGCGTCACCGTTTTCAGTATAGAATGGCTCAACCAACAGGAAATTGGGTTGTTTTACCTGATTGATCTTCCGCTTTGGGCAAAGTTAATTTTGGGCATTTTAATCTTGGATTTGACAACTTATTGGTTTCATCGCTTATCTCATCGAGTACCTGTCATCTGGCGTTTTCACCGGGTCCATCACAGCGATACGACGATGGATTCCTCCACTTATTTCCGATCTCATCCGATTGAAGTATTGTTTTGGTTTGGAAGTACTCCGATTCTCGCTGCTGGTATTTTTGGCTTGGATTTGATAGTCATCGGGTTCTATTTCTTAGTTCTCACGCCCTTTCTGGTTCTTGAACATTCCAATCTTCGATTTCCTTCTTGGATGGAAAAGACCTTAGGATTGATCTTCACCACACCCAACCTGCACAAGATCCACCACGATCAGGATCAACACTATACCGATTCCAATTATGCGGACCTCTTTATCCTTTGGGATCGCATTTTCGGAACTTACAAATACAAGCCTGCAGAACAGATCAAGTTAGGCTTGAAAGAATTTGATGACGAGGAGAAGCAGACTTTTTGGTATTTGGTCAAAAGTCCTTTTATCAGGATTGAGCGAAAGAATTAGGAGAATATTAAATTACGGGAGTTTTTCAGAGTTCTTATTCCTTAAACCTTATTTAGCATTCGATGCAAATCTTCCTTGTACTGTTTTCCAATAGGAATCAGTTTTCCTTTGACCTCGACATAGGACTCGGCCACAGCTTCCAGCTTGGAAAAGTTCACCACAAATGACCGGTGGATTCGAATAAAGTTCTTGGGATCAATTTTCTCACAAAATTTATTCATAGGACTGACCACCATAAAGGCCTGGGCACTGGTAATAATTTTACAATAATTCCGATCTGCCTCCACATAGAGAATATCATCCAGCATCACCTTGACAAGCTTGTTGTTATTTCGGATAAAAATCCGATCCTCTTGAGAATCGACGAAGGTGTCTTCCGAAGAGATGGTTGCCCTTTTTTCAATAATTTTTTCCTCAACTAGCGCGATCGTCCGTTCAAGATTTAGGTTAGTAAATGGCTTTGCTATAAAAGCAAAAGGATGCGTTTCCTTTGCTCTTTGAAAAGTGGCATCATCAACATTGGCAGTAAGGTAGATCAGCGGAATATCAATGTACTTCCGGATCGCATGAGCTGCATCAATCCCACTGGCTTCGCCTTTGAGTTGAATGTCCATCAGAATTATATCTGGCTTAGTCTCCAGCGCATGATGGACTGCTTCTTCTGCTTTTGTTTCTATTCCAGTGACTTCATATCCAAGATTAGCCAGTTGCAAACTGATGTTAGCGGCTATGATCATGTCATCTTCAACTATCAATATTTTGGTCTTCTCCATCACGCAGCTCTGTTGAGTTGAAATTCGAAAATAATTGCTGTTCCTTTTTGGGCCTGAAGAGTCATCTTTCCGTCTAGCTGGACGGTAAGCAAGCGAATGAGTTCTGAGCCAAAACCTGTCCCAAGAATAGGGGGTACCGCAGTCATGCCTATACCATTGTCGGAAACAATGAGGAATAAATGATTGTCTTTTTCCACTAATCGAACTTCGATCTCTCCAAATCGATTTTCTGGAAAAGCGTACTTGAGTGAATTGGATATCAGTTCATTGACGATCAAACCGATCGGTATGGCCAGATCCACATCCAACTTGAGTGGCTCCATATCAGTGAAAAAGCGAACCCGCTCAGTAGCATCAAAGGTGGCTATGATATGATTTCCAAGATTTTCAAAAAACCCCTTCATTTCGATCTCCTTCATATTTTCACCTTGATACAATCGTTGATGAATCATTCCCATACTTTGAACTCGATTCTGAGTTTCTTCCATAATTTGCCGAAAATCTCTGTTATTAATCTTGGAAGTCTGGAGGGAAAGCAAGCTTGAGATGGTCTCCAGATTGTTTTTTACCCGATGATGAATCTCCTTGAGTAAAAACTCTTTCTCAATATTTTTTTTCTCCAGTAGTCGACTGTATTTCTTTTTCCGGATGAAAAGCCGATAAACCACAAAAAGAAAAATCAAAAGAACTCCTGATAAGATCAGAATGAATACTTGCAGGATCCGGTTTTTGGAAAGTTGTGCTTCCTGCAACTTGATCGTATTTTCCTTTTGAGCAAACTGCATTTCCGTCAGCAAAGTGGAAATCCGTTCATTAGTCTCTGCGGTAAATACTTCTTGCCTCAACTGATCATAAGCTCTTGAAGCTTCCAACGCTTTGGCAAACTGATTACTCCCTTCCAGGGCTTTGCTCAACTCCAAATAAACCAAACTCAAAAAATATTTATCTCCAAAATCCGCCGTTGCGACTTGAATACTTTTTTGCAAAAACCCAACCGCCTCCTCGAAATTACCAGCAAGATTACTTGTCCTTCCCATGGACAAATAGGACCGCATGATCATAAATCTATTCTCCAAAAGCTCTGCATATTTCAAAGCCTCCATCCCTGAAAAAATCGCAGCGCGGAATTCTCCTTCTTGCGCATTTAACTCAGAAAGTGCGATATAGCTATCACTCAGATTATTGTAAAAACCGTATTTTTCGCCGATTTGAATTGATTTCTCAAAGTATTTTTCTGCTTCATTGAGTCGTTTCAGATCCACGAGATTATTGCCAACGACATGGAGTGTAAAGTCATAGTCGAGGTCATTTAATCCCCTTTTTTCAAAAATCCTGATG
>CAYTXN010000180.1:5113-6926 GCA_964441195.1 uncultured Limnohabitans sp. | reverse complement strand
ATTCGAACTCGCGTCCAGATAAGGAAACAACGTACCGTCTACATGCTTAGTCATCTGTTGTTTTTTCGACCACGCTATGCTGGATGACACACCTGAGCGAGGCTTATCGATTTGGCTTAGGCCTGCTTAATCGCATCACAGGCAGCAGTCCAATCAAGTCGACACCCCGGAATCCACCCCGAAAGGACGGGGGGCGGAGGGATGTGGCTGGGGAATCACTCTCGTGACTCAACCCTTTAAGCGATCTATCCTAGGAGGTTAGATTAAGCAGCCATGGCGTAAGAAGTTTCGCCATTTATCGTTCGTATGAATCTTTTAAGGCCGTACATACTCCAGCCTGCATGCGAGCCCGATCTTTACACCTACTGTCAAAACCGGTCAGCCCCATTTGTTTTGGAAAGACAAAAGTAATTCAATTTTGGTTCCACGACTGGGTAATTACGATTTAAGAATTACGATTTACGCAGCCAAGGATAAAGTTGAGGATTTTGAAACCGGGAAACCTTCCAACTTTGTAACCTTCCAACTTTGCAACCTTCCAACTTTGCAACCTTAAGACTTTCCAACCTTAAGACTTTCCAATTTTTCAATCTTCCAATCCATCTAAACCTCAAAACATTAGCGAAAAACTTTTCAAAAGGCGGTTTTTCTGATCGCCTGAATATCCACTTTTTTATATCTTGCAGCAATGGAAAACTTCGTCGTCTCGGCAAGAAAATACAGACCGGCAGATTTTAAGAGCGTAGTGGGGCAGCAGCACATCACGACCACGCTCCAAAATGCCATCACCAACAATCACCTAGCACAAGCATTTCTATTTTGCGGACCACGTGGAGTAGGGAAGACCACCTGTGCTCGAATTCTCGCCAAGACCATCAACTGTGAAAATGTCACCAACAATGAAGCTTGTGGCAAGTGTGACTCGTGTGTTTCATTTCAAAACAACGCTTCATTTAACATCTACGAGCTCGATGCGGCGTCTAACAACTCAGTAGATGATATCCGTAATCTTGTAGATCAAGTTCGCTACGCTCCTCAAAAAGGTCAATACAAGGTCTATATCATTGATGAAGTTCACATGCTTTCCACAGCGGCCTTCAATGCTTTTTTGAAGACGCTAGAGGAGCCACCGAAGTATGCCATTTTTATTTTAGCGACTACAGAAAAGCATAAAATTATCCCGACGATTCTTTCTCGCTGTCAGATTTTCGATTTCAACCGAATCCAGATTAAGCACATTGCAGAACACTTACGAGAAATTGCAGAGAAAGAAAAAGTCGATTACGAAGATGAGGCACTTAGACTTATCGCGACTAAAGCTGACGGAGCACTTCGAGATGCATTATCCATTTTTGACTTAATCGTTACATATTCGGCAGGCAAAAAAGTCACTTACAAAGAAACAATCGACAATCTAAACATTCTCGATTACGATTATTATTTCAAAGTTGTAGATGCATTATTGGCGGAGGATTTATCTGCTACCCTTTTGATCTTTGATGAAATCCTTAAAAAAGGTTTCGATGGACACAACTTTATCGTAGGTCTGAGCGAGCATTTTAGAGATTTACTTGTGGTCAAAGATGAGGCAACTGTCGAATTGCTTCAGGTTTCCGATAGTGCGAAAGAGCGATACATACTTCAGACTCAGAAATCCTCTGTTTCATTTTTACTTTCTGCTTTGAATTTGGCCAATCAATGCGATATCCACTACAAAGCCAGCAAAAATCAACGTCTCCATGTGGAATTGGCACTGATGAAGATGGCTAAACTTCCTCAGGCTTTCCGGCTGGCAACATTAGCAACAGTAGAG
>CAYTXN010000180.1:0-5013 GCA_964441195.1 uncultured Limnohabitans sp. | reverse complement strand
TACATATTTTTTCAATTCGGGCACATTTTAAAAAGGAAAACAAAAATTTCGAATTGGCCATTTTGGATCAAGAAATCAAAGTCCGAGAAGGAGGCGAAGTAGTTCTTGAGGTAGTGGGGCACATGCAGGAAGAGATTGCTGGAAAGATGAAGCAGGAATTGGTGGGATTGATACGGCAGTTTACAGGTGCTGACCGCGTTCTAATCTCAGTAGAGTTGAAAGAAGAAGTTGAAAATGAAAATTCAAAACTCTATACCAATACTGATAAGTTCAACTACCTGAGGGAAAAGCATCCTGCTTTGGCGGAGCTTCAGCGGAAGTTTGGGTTAGAAGCCGACTTTTAGAAGTCCAGCGAGATTCCAAAATTGATTAGATTTTGAAATTGGACCGCCTGCTTCGATGTGCCGTCATCTTGTCTCACAAATACCTCTTCATCGTAGATTAGAGCGGTTTCGATTCGAGTCGAAATAAATTTATTGACTTTCAATCGGATAATGGAATTGAGGTTAACCACCAAATTCCCGAAACTTTCATAGTTGGAAAAAAGGTTAAGATCTGCTTTCCAGGAAATATTCTCCATCAATTGGACATCCACTACTCCAACAGCAAAGGACATTCCTGCCTCGGCTCGTACATTTTCTCCTGGAGTCACTCCAAATGCCCCAACATTACTTAGCGAATCATTCATAACGATCGTAAATCGACCTGTAAAGGGAGAAAGGATGACTGATATCCGGCTTTTGTCCTCATACGTTTTTCGGTAGTTAAGACCTGTAGAAGACTGTAAATAACCTGGAGAAAGGAGATCTGAGATTTTTGTTCTCACATCTACTTCACTTCCTGAGGGCCGTGAATATTTGTATCCTGCCAAAAGTTGTGTTCTGGCATCCAACTGGGTAGTTAAATACATGAATTTTGATAGTTGCCGACCATAGTTGCTGACAAAAACAAAATTGTCATTAGTCTTCCTGGATTCAAATTGTCGATCAGATTGCCGGTTGAAGCCCAGGTTTATAGTCAATTGGGTATCCCAAACTTTGGAGTCTTTTTTGTAATTGGCAAAAAGTGAAACACCGGAATTGAGTGCGAATGAGCTTGCACCCCCTGCCGCCCAATTGCTAAGCGTAACCTGCTGAATATTGAGATTATAGTTCCCTCCGGTTTTCCAGAAAATCTCTTTTACCGGCTCATCAACTAAAATTGAGTCTCCCAGCATAAGCAAGGTATCACCATTAATTAATACCGTGTCAGGAATAATTAAGCGATCCTGAGCAATTGCGGAAAGGCTCAGAATTAAAAATAGAATTCCCGTTAGAAAAGAGTACTTAAGCATTAATTGGGAGTTTGACTGGCAGATCAGGGCTTGAAGATAACCAATTTTTGACCGATGCTGATGATGTTTTGCTGACCGATGTTGTTCCAGGACTTCAAGTTATCGACAGTGACACCGTATCTATTTGAGATTTTAAAAAGAGTATCACCTTGTACCACTATATGTGTAACTCGATCCGATTGAGTAACTGGTGACGTATTCTCAATTCGGGTTGGAGGAGCAATCTCTACAGGTTTTGCCTCTGTAGCTGCAATGACCGTTTTATTTTGTTGAACGGGCTGGGTAATCGGAAAAATCGGAATGTCTTCGCCGCGTTTTCTGGTTTCCCGGAGATTAAGAAGCATTCCAGCTTTCAGGTCAGAGTCTTTGCGAATTCGATTCTTGGATTTCAAAGCCGCAAGACGTATCCCATATTTCTGTGAGATCGACCAAAGCGTTTCTCCAGGCATTACCAAGTGGGTTTCCACTTCTGCGCTCGCTTTTTTCTTTTCAGTGTAATAATATTTCCCAGTTTCGATTCGCTCGCCAGATTCCATATCGTTGAGTCTTAGAAATTTCTTTTCCTTGACTCCGATTTCATCTGCGAATTTGCTCGGAGTGGTCGTCTTTCCTGCCAAAACTCCGTCCAATTCATTGACTGAGATCTGATTCGGTTCATTTGCCTTTGTGGTATTTCCTGCAATTCTTGGATAGGAATTAGCCTGTTTGTAGACCGGTGAGTTTTTAACAGATGCTGTAGATTGTTGTGCCTTTTTAGGTTTTTCCTCCGATTTGATTACTGCAGGTTCTATTTGAAGACTTACCTCTTTTATGTAAAAGATAGTAAACGTGCCTGTTGGAATACGTCCGTTGCCTGCCCATTTGTTAAACTCTTTAAGATGCGCTTCACTTACCCCCAACTGTTTGGAAAGTGCGGCCATGGTGACTGGTCCCTGAACCTTCAATTCCACTAATCTTTGGTTGGAAACGAACATGCCGAGCTGATTTTCATAGGCAATTTTATGTGCGAGGTATTTCTTAAAATACCAATGCGTGTTTCGATCTACTTCAATAATTTTTTTACCTGAAAGCTGGTTTCCGAAGTATGCTTTTGCCCCACCTAATCCCATTTGATAAGAAACCAAAGCAGTCATCCAATTGTCAAGGGTGTTGTTGTGTTTTTTGAGGTAAAGTGCAGCGCCTCGAGAGGAGGAAGCAATATTTTTACGCTCATCGACTTGAGCATCTACCCGGAGTCCTACCTCTTCTGCAGTTCCTTGCTTAAACTGCCAAAACCCTACTGCATTAGAAGTAGAAACAGCATCAGGAATTAATCCGCTTTCCTGAATAACTAGATACTTCATGTCTTCTGGCACTCCCTGACTTCTTAATTCACGCTCCACGATAGGCATGTACAAGTTGATACGATCTTGCTTGACTTTGAAATAGGTCGGGTTCCTGTATTGAGCGTCCACATCCAGCTGTATTTCGCGCTGGGCCTGCGGGGTGATTTTGACAGTCAAGTCGGCAAATTCCAATTGGGATGGAACCTGGGGGATTTGGGCTAAAAGGGAGTTGGTACCGAGAGAAATGTAAAAGAAAAGAATTGTAAAGGCTTGCAGGGATTTCATCGAAAGGTTCTTTCGTTTTATTTATCCTTGCTGTGCAAAAATGATTCCCATTTTGCCGGAATCAGAGTTTTCTAGCCATTAAGACTCCATCTCGGATTGGCAAAAGGATATTTTCTACTCGTGGATCATCCTGAACCTTTTGATTAAAATCCAAAATCGCTTTGGTGTCTTTATCAATTTTTTGCCCTTCTTCCACGAGGATTTTTCCAGACCAAAGCACATTGTCTGCCAAAATGATTCCTCCGCTTGGAACTTTATCGATGATCAAGTCGAAGTATTCTGAATAGAAAAACTTATCAGCATCGATAAAAACAAAGTCAAAAGGTCCTGCGAGCGTGGGAATAATTTCCCGTGCATTTCCAAGTTTGTAGTCGATTTGATTCGCTAGTCCACTTTCTTCAAAAAATCCCCTGACCATCGTTTCCAACTCATCATTGATGTCCAAGGTGATCAGTTTGCCGTCTGGTTTTAATCCTCTTGCCAAGCAGATTCCTGAATATCCGGTGTAGGTACCGATCTCCAATATCGTTTTTGGCTGAGCCATTTTCACGAAAAACTCCAGCATTTTTCCTTGTAAATGCCCGGAGATCATTCGTGGCATCAAGACTTTGGCTTGAGTTTCCCGAGTGATTTTTTTCAAAAGGGGATCTTCCGAACTTGTGATGAATTCACAATAGGCCAAAAGCGCAGGATCAATAAATTCCATGATTTAGTTGGGAGTATAAATCAGATAACTGAGTTGTTCTGGATTGAAAATTTCCTGGGCGATCTCTTGAATTTGGTCCGCAGTGGTGGACCTGATTTTTTCAAAGATGAGATCCAAGGGATCAATCTTTCCGTGATCGATCAAGCTTTTGCCATAGACTAACATGAGTGCGGCGTAATTCTCCTCCGCCATTGCCATCTGTCCAATTGCCTGTTCCTTAGCCATGTGGAGTTGGATGAAGCCGAGCTTTTTATTTCGGAGTCTTTCCATTTCCCGATGAACGATGGTCAGTGATTTTTTCAGTGTTTTTTCTTCAGTGCCAAAGAAAACCCCAAAAAATCCGGTGTCAGAAAATGCCTGATAGCTCGATTCGATACTATAAACGTAGCCGTGATTTTCCCTGAGGGAAAGGTTCAATCGGCTGTTCATCGTAGGTCCGCCGAGGATATTGTTCAATAAATAAAGCTTGAATCGGTTTGTGTCATGAAGCGAATAAGCTGGTCTGCCTATCGCACAAAGCGATTGGGTGACATCTCGGGAAATGGTTTTTCGTTTTGGAACATAATCATGAAATCCACTTCTCACATACAAGGTGTGCTTTGTATGAATTTGTGATAAAGGACCTTCAATCGCTTTTAGTGCTTTTTCGAAAGTGATGTTTCCAACAACAGAAAAAACGATCTCATTGGTATCCAATCGTGAGGAAATGAAATCAAAGAAATCCTGCTGGGAAAATCTTGAAACTGTCTCTTCAGTGCCTAAGATGTTTCTTCCTAAGGCATGATTGGTAAAAACCAACTCATCCAATTCATCCTGAATTGAGTCATCGGGAGAATCTCGGTACATGGCCATTTCCTCCAAAATCACCTGACGCTCTTTTTCGATCTGTTTAGAGGGAAAAGTGCTGTTGAAGGTAATGTCGAAAAGTAATTCAGCTGCCTTGTCGTAGTGTTCCTTTAGAATTGAGGCGTAAAAGCAGACTTTTTCCTTAGTGGTGTAAGCATTAAGCTCTCCACCAAGGGATTCCAATCGATTGATGATGTGAAAAGTTTTCCGCTTGTGAGTGCCTTTGAAGGCCATATGTTCCCAAAAGTGCGCCAATCCTTCCAGTTCCTTATCCTCGTCTCTACTGCCGATATTCAAAATAAACCCACAATGGACAATTCTGGTATGGGTAACTTGCTGATGAACAATACGAATCCCGTTGGAAAGTTCTTTTATATTTAACTGCATGCTGCTAATCTTTCTCCTCTTCGGAAAATACACATAAATGCTAAAACTGTAATGATGGGAATTTAATTCAGGAAAGGGGTGAATTGTTAACTTTAGGCTGAAAATAATCGATATGAAATCGAGCATGACTA
>CAYTXN010000179.1:0-6941 GCA_964441195.1 uncultured Limnohabitans sp. | reverse complement strand
CTCTATGAAGTTGGAGGACAGTATAGAAGGAATATGTGATTGGGATTGGAAAATTGGAATATTGAAAAATTTGAAGATTATTTTTGGCTATCCTGCTTCTCCAGAAGCTGGATATTCAATTTAGTAAGTGCTGCTTCTAGAGAAGCAGCACAATTAGCGCAAAAAATCCAATAATTGTTTGAATGTAATCTAAGCGTCGTAAATCAAAAATCGTAAATCGTAATTCAAGTTATGTCTAATAAAAGAAATGTCACTGTCCGCATGAAGGCGGATTTGGAATATGAAGCTCGTAATCCACAAGGCAATGTGGTGAACATTGATATGTATGATCCTGACCACAAGCATGCGCAATCTCCGATGGATTTGTTGCTCTCAGCTTTGGGTGGATGCGCTTCTGTGGATGCGGTGTTGATGATGAAGAAAAAGCGTAAAGAGATTATTGATTTTTTTGTGGAAGCGGAAGGTACTCGTAATGATGGCGTGCCCGCATTTTATACTGACATTGAACTGAAGTTTGTTTTGGTTTCACCAGACGCCACACCGGAAGAATTCGAAAAAGTAGTGGCACTTTCTGTTGACAAATATTGCTCTGTGGCCTCTTCATTAAAGTCCACAATAACTTACAAATCAGAAGTCAGAAGACCCGAATGAGAGTCGTAAAAGAACTGATTCAGGAGGAAGTGCGGATCAGTATTTTCTCCTGGAATAATAAATACATCCTTAAGTTCGAGCTTGGGCCAATGGAACAGACTTTTAAGCTCGGAGAAACAGATGTATTGGATGAGAATGAGTTAGACGCTTTTCTTACGGGAGAATTTTTCGAAAAAGTCATAACTCGGTTCGATGAAATGGGAAAATCTTTTCGTTCGCAATTGGAAAATCTCTAATTTCCCTCAAATCAGGATTTAATTATGAGGAAATTCAGGAGAATATTTTTTTTCTTGTTGCTAGGCGCTGCCGTTTTTGCCTGTCAGGATTCAGAGAATAGTATTCAAGACAGAAAACTTGAGAATATAAGGTCCCTGATTCAAAAAATGGACGATGGGGGGCAGACTATGGCCTTGCAAATGGATTCTGTTGCGCATTTTTACCAAAACCTATTGACGCAAAAGGATTCTATTTTAAAAAAACCATTGCCAAATCCTTATCAATACGAAGGGGCATTTTCTAAAAATAATCCAGGCGAAGACTCTACATTAAGTTCAATTATAATTCTAAATACTACTCCCAATAGGCAAAAAGCTGAACAGGAAGTGATTTTAACCAATGTCCTCGACAGTGTATTTGCAGCCTTCAAAAGAAAAAATCCTTTGGCTGTTCAGATCTACTCGAACTCACCAATGCAAGTCAGTCGGGTATATCCGGCTTACGATACCAAAAATATTGTGGACCCGGATATTGATGTGACTAAGTTCAACTTCTATTATGAGGCAGATTTGGAGCATAATCCTGGCAAAGGCTTGGTCTGGATTTCTGATGCTTATGTAGATCCTGCTGGCAAAGGATGGATTTTATCCCTATTGCATCCTGTTTATGATGGATCAGAGCTTTTCGCTGTTTTGGGAGTAGATTATACTGTAAGTGATATCATTGAGCAATACTTGAATTCAGAAAAAGGTGAATATGTACTAGTAAATGCAAAAGGAGATATCGTAGCAGGTAAGGCTAAGGCAATAGAGGCATTGAGTCTACCTCCTTTGAAAAATCACGTTTATCGAGAAACTGTTCAATCTGATAATTTCAGAATTTCTGACTTTAACCTTTTCAACAGTAAAAGCAGAGAAGTGCGGGAAATGGCTCAAGCTTTTCTCCTCCAAAAAAATGATCGATTTGAGTTTAAGGATGAACCAAATTTGAGTTTTTCGATATGTGTACCTTTTCAATCCATAGGTTGGTATTTGATCGAAGTTATTCCAACTAGCTGATGGGGAAAAAACTCAATATCCGATCAAATTTTTGGCTGATTACTGTCATTGGTACCTTGCTGGTATTCCTCGTGATAGCCATAGGGATTAGTTTTTTTAATGCAATTTACTTTGCACAGGTCGATTCACGAAGGGAGTTTTTGATCAGTCAAACCTCGCTTGCGGCGAGAGGTCTGGAGGTTGATTTGAGTAGATTCAAAGAAGATTCCAAAAATCTCCTCATATTTCTTGAAGGCTCGGATTTCAATGAGGAAGATTTCCAGGATGAATTGACAGTAGCCGCTCGGCGAGCATTTACAAGTTTTCCAGGAATGATTGATTCGGTATGGGTCGACCTTAGGGATTCCATTTTTATTTTTACCATGACCGACCGGAATGATTTCATAAGTAAGAAGTCTTTTGATGGTTTCCCCAAAATAATCAAGAGTTCAGAACTATTAGTGGAAGGAAAGCTGGGATTTCGAATTCTCTATTCGCTAAACATCCCAAAATACAGTCGGGAATATGTGACAAATTTTTATTTAAACCCGGGAGGGGAAAAGTATCTTTTTTATGGAGAAAACCTACTCCCTATAGGTTCTAGGGTGTCAAATAACCCAATAATCATGGATACGGGGAATTTTGATCAAATCAAAACGGATGTTAGGCTTGGATTAAAGGGGTTTTATGAAGTTTCTTGGCAAAAAGATAACCAAGTGTTTTCAGGGATTTTGGCTCAATATCCATTTTCATATGCAGACACAGATAGCCCCGCATCTTTAGTTTTTTTTGTACCAATGGAAGGATTGGCTTCAGGCTTTTACAGTACTTATCTTGCGCTCTTTTTAGGAGTGGTCATTCTCCTGATAGGTACTGTCTTGTTCTTTATTATTTCGTTGAAGGACAATGTCGACTCCATAAAGGTCCAAGAAGCGAATCTGAATGAGATTTCAAGGCTTTTCGATCAGCAAAATTTGCTGCTGCAAGAGGTAAAAGGCTTTGTTTTTTTTCATGACTATCGAGGTGAAATCACTAAAATATCCGATGAAGTTGAAGAGGTATTAGGACATTCCAAACAGGAATTTATCGACGCATTCAGAGCTGATTCGAATCATGCTCAAGCGAATTTGGTCAAATCTGAAGCTGTAAAAGCGCTGAATGAAGCTCGGGATTTTATGGATTTGGAATATGATTTCACCAAGCCAAATGGTGATAAGATTCGTGTCCGGGTTTTTGAAAAGTTGATTTTTGAAAAAGATGGCAGGTTTTCGGGAGGGATGGGGATTTGCACTGATATTACAGATCAATACCTGGCAAGACAGGAAACAATCCAAAGTGAAAACCGACTCAGGACCCTAATTAATAGTATTCCGGACACTATTTTTATATATGACAATGATGGGGTGGTGTTGGATTTTCATATTCAGGACAAAAAGAATTTACAAATTCCTGCTCAACTTACCCTTGGAAAATCGCTCAAGGAATTTGTTCCTCACGGCCAAGCAGATGAAATCATCGGGGTATTCAATCTTGCCAAAGCTACTAATAGTGTTCAAACCAAGGATGTGGTATGGCATAGTCCAGTTGGGGACAAGCACTATGAGATGCGATTTTTTCCCCTTGATGAGAATCAAGTCATGTCTATCTCCAAAGACATCACGGGACAGAAAATTTGGGAAAGAGGCTTGGTTGATGCGATGAATGCCGCTGATCATGCAAGCAGATCTAAGTCCGAATTTTTGGCAAACATGAGTCACGAAATTCGGACTCCAATGAATGGTCTGCTCGGGATCATCGATTTGCTTGAAAGCACAAATCTTAACAAAATTCAGAAACAATATGTCGAGATAATCAAAAACTCCGGTAGTTCGCTACTCAATATCATCCGGGATATCCTGGATTATTCCAAAATCGAATCTGGTAAAATCGATATTCAACCGACAATTTTTAACCCTGTAGACGAATTAAAAAACCAAATCAAGATACTCTCGGGCTTAGCTAGCAAAAAAAAGATCAAACTGGAAACCACCTATTCAATTTCTGAGAATCTTTATTTAGAGGCAGATAAGGGGAAAATCAATCAAGTCCTACTCAATCTGATTGGTAATGCAATCAAATTTACACCCGAAGAAGGAGTAGTCTCGGTAAAAATGGAGTTGATTCCCATGGATGATTTTTTATGCTTTTTTTCCTTTCAAATTTCAGATACAGGAATAGGGATACCTAAAGAGCATTTGGAGCGCCTTACGGATCCATTTTATCAGGTCGAAAGCTCAAATACGAGAGCCTATCAGGGAACAGGTCTTGGTTTGGCCATAGCTAAGAAAATCATTGAATTGATGGGAGGGGAGTTAAGAATTGAAAGTACCATTGGAAAAGGTTCTGTTTTTAGTTTTTCAGTGGCGGTCACTAAATCAGCTCAGGATCAGATTGTCCCACAAAGTCATCAACTGACTTGGAAAGATATCAAGGATATGGGGACCGTATTTCCACTTAGAATTCTGCTTGCTGAAGACAACGACCTGAATCTACAACTGATGACACTGATGTTTCAGCAATTGGGATTTCAATTTGAAGTGGCCAAAAATGGTGTGGAGGTTTTAGAGCAAGTTAAAATTAAGGAATTTGATGTCATCCTAATGGATGTACAAATGCCTGTGATGAATGGTCTGGAAGCCACTCAGGAAATCAGAAAAATGGAGGGAAAAGAACACATTATAATCATTGGACTGTCAGCCAACGTTTTTGAAGAGGATCAAAAGAAAGCGATGGAATCCGGTATGAATGATTACCTCACCAAACCCATCCGACTTGCGGCTTTGGCAGATAAGTTGGAATACTTCTATAGAAAAGTCAGAGAAAAAGCATAAGAAAAAATGGCTCCCAAAAGAAAGCCATCCTTAATTAGAGACCAGTTAGCAGGTCGAATTCTTCCAAATAATCAGCTACACGTCTGACAAACATCCCTCCAAGTGCTCCGTCTACCACTCTATGGTCATAAGAGTGTGATAGGAACATCTTATGCCGAATAGCGATCACATCTCCTGTTGGAGTTTCTACTACCGCAGGTTTCTTGACAATAGCGCCAACAGCCATGATTGCGACCTGTGGCTGAGGAATGATCGGCGTACCCATCACATTTCCAAAAGAACCCACATTAGAAACGGTGTAAGTTCCTCCAGCAAGGTCGTCGGCAGTTAGTTTATTTGTTCGGGCCCGGTTTGCCAAGTCATTTACTTTCTTGGAAATACCCACAAGGTTCAATTGATCCGCATTTCGTATGATAGGCACGATCAAATTTCCGGAGGGAAGTGCAACAGCCATTCCTATGTTGATATCTTTCTTTTTGATGATTCTGTCGCCATCGACCGAAATGTTGATCATCGGAAAGTCTCTGATTGCTTTAGCGATAGCTTCTATGAAAAATGGCGTATAGGTGATTCCTTCTCCATATTTGGCCTTATAGGCCAATTTATTTTTCTCTCTCCAAAGAACTATATTCGTCATGTCAGCTTCTACAAAAGAAGTCACGTGAGCAGAGATCCGCTTAGAATCAATCATCCGCTGAGAGATCATCTTTCGCATACGATCCATTTCAATGATTTCATCCGTTGCCGAGATGCTCACTTGAACTTTGGGTGCTGAGATAGATGGGATTGATCTATCCGACGGAAAAGGTGCAGGAGATTCTGTTCTGGTTTTCAAATAACCCAACATATCTTCCTTGGTCACTCTTCCATCTTTTCCGCTTCCAGGAACCTTAGACAATTCGGCGAAAGAGATATTTTCCTCTTTGGCTATGCTTTTCACCAATGGAGAATAAAACCGACCGTCTTCCGAAGGAGTATCTTTGATAGGTTCGGGTTGTTCGAGTATTGCAGCTGTATTTGAAGGTGCGCTAGCAACAAGTTCCTCCTTGACAGATTGGGTTTCCTTTTTCGGTTGAGAAGATACTCCATTTTCAGAAACTGTTTCTATCACAGCGATCGGAGCACCTACGGCGACCACATCACCTTCTTTGGCAAGAATTTTTTTCAAAATCCCGGCATGAGTGGCCGGCACTTCTGTGTCCACCTTATCAGTAGCCACTTCAAGGACCGATTCATCCTGATCTATGGAATCTCCTTCCTTTTTTAGCCAGGTGAGGATGGTACCTTCTATGATACTTTCACCCATTTTGGGCATCAGCATTTCTACATTGGCCATAGCGATTGAGGTAATTAAATTGGGTTTAAATTCAAGATTTAAAATTAAATTTTCTTTTACTCCTACCCAAACCTTGTAAGTAAAATTTTATTTGTTATTCTGATTGATGCAAATTCTTAACAAATTTAAAACAGCAACCCCAGTTAATTGAATATTCAACATTCGGTCCTGAGTTAATTGTATCTTTTTGGCTTCATTGAAGCCCTCCCCGGAGCAGGAAATCCAGACAGTTCCCACGGGTTTCTCCTCAGATCCTCCATCCGGTCCGGCTACTCCGCTACTGGATAACCCAAAGTCCGCATCGAAAAGCCTTCTTACTCCTTCGGCCATTTCAAGAACCGTTTCTTCGCTGACAGCCCCATGCTTTTCCAAAGTTTCTGTCTTTACTCCGAGAATATTTTTCTTGAACTGGTTATGGTAAGGAATAACTCCTCCTTGGAAATAACTGGAACTTCCCGGTATAGTTGTGATCAAATGGGAGATATAACCTCCTGAACAGCTCTCTGCCAAAGCTACAGTTTTCCCGTTCTGCTTCAAAAGCTTTCCAATGGCTGTTTCTAGGGTTTCATCATTGTAACCGTAGACGTATTTATCAATAATGGGTAGAATATCTTCAATTTTTTGGTTGATTTCCTCTTCAAGTTTTGACTTGTCATCACCAAATCCAGTCAGACGGAGTTTTACATGCCCGAGTGAAGGTAAATAAGCCAGTCGGATATGTTGAGGGAGTGCATTTTCCCAATCTTTGATCAAGTCAGCCAACCAGCTTTCTCCAATGCCAACGGTTTTGATGACTTTGTGAAAAATGATGGGAAGCGTAAAAAGACTTGG
>CAYTXN010000178.1:0-6978 GCA_964441195.1 uncultured Limnohabitans sp. | reverse complement strand
TGGTGTAGCATGGCAAGCTCCAATGTATGGCTATTGGCTCAAAAAACTTAATCCTAGTTTCTCTTCCCGGATTGCCGATGTGGGCTGTGGCAATGGACAACTTTTGTATGAACTTTATGCCAGTGGTTTTTCAAACCTTCAGGGTTTTGATCCATTTATAGAAAAGGATATTCAAATTGCTCCGGGAGTGGAGATCTGGAAAAAGAAAATTGAGGAAGCAGACACTTCCTTCGATATTATCATGATGCACCATGCATTTGAGCACATGGAAGATCCTCATTCAGTATTGAAATCTTGTTTTGAAAAACTAAACCCTGGAGGTAAGCTTCTGATTCGCTGTCCAGTGGCAGGTGCTGCAGTTTGGAAGGAAAATCGTGCGCTTTGGGTCCAACTCGATGCTCCCAGACATCTCATCATTCCTACCGTGAAAGGACTTAGAGATATAGGAGAACAAGTTGGTTTTGTTTTGGAAGATGTGGTGTTTGATTCCTCGGACTTTCAATTTTGGGGTACAGAACTCTACCGAAGAGGAGAGTCATTAAATGAAGGGAAAGCAAGCAAATTTGTGACCCCCGAGGATAGAAAATTGATGCAAGAAAAAGCCCTCCGATACAATCAAGAGGGCAAAGGTGATCAAGCGTGTTTCTTTTTAAGCAAGCCCATCAAATCTTAAAAAGTGCATCAAAGAATCCCATCGTTTCTCCTTTTTTCTTAAAAATGAGCATAGGGAGCATCTTATTGGAATGAATGAGTTTTTCGGCTGTACTTCCCAGCAATATTGCGGCAGAGCTAGTTCGTCCTCTTGACCCCAATAAGATTAAATCGGCGTCAATTTGAGTGGCAAATTCCAAAATAAGAGTTCCAGGGTTATTGCCTTCATTCAGCAACATTTCACATTTCAGGTCAGGGTTATTATGCTTGGCGACGAACTTCTTAAAATCTGCTTTTGCATTTTCCTTCATGATCTCTGCAAATTCCTCAAAAGTTTTTCCGGTTTTTGAATATCCTTGAGGCACTTCATATAAGTGTAAGGGTACGAGTTCAGCTTTCACTTCGGCAGCCACTAGCTCAGCGAATTCGTAGATTTGATGATTGTGTGATGAAAAATCTGTAGCGATCAAGATTTTTTTAGGAAACTTAATGGGGCGTTTTTCCTGAACAAGAAGCACGGAGCATGGAGCTTTTTTAGCTACGCCATCAGCCAGGACACCATTACCTATCATGGAGTCTTTTCTTCCCATGATGACGAGATCCACATCTTTGATTTTTGCCCACCGAAGAAAAGTTTCTAAAGCGTGGTTTCCTTCCTCTACAAATACCTCCGTTTCAATATCTTCAGGGAAATTTAACTCCTTCAGCTTATTCTGAATTATTGCTTCGATGGATTCATCTGTCGGCGCGATAAGATCTGGGAATTTTTCAAGGATATCTTTGGGGATTTCCAGGTTTTTGGCCACATGGACGAAATAGCACTTCTCGATTCCTAAAAATTTTGCAAAAACTGCCGTCTTTTTGATCAGGATATCGTCCATTTCGGTGAGATCAAGACCAATCATGGCTTTGGAAAAGAATTTCATAATGTTTGAGTTATTTAGCCTTAAGTTAAAAGATTGATTCAGGAAATTGAACAGTTTTTTTGAATTGATGCCAAGAGATTGTTTTCAAGGTTAATTTTAAAGGATGAAAGTTATCCAAAAGTACTTTTTGGCTTTGGTACCTCCACCTGAAATATTGGAGAGAGCTCATGAAGTCAAGCTCCTGATTAGAGAACATTTTGGAATTAAATATGCACTGAAGTCTCCACCTCATGTGACTCTGAAGATGCCATTTAGCTATAATGAAGCCAAGGAGGAATTTCTTGAAAATAAACTGAGGGATTTTCTTCAAGTTCAAAAGCCATTTCAAGTAAAAATAGACGGTGTGGGGACTTTTGGAAATCGGGTGATTTACTTGGGAATAGAACAATCTCCTGAATTGCTATTGCTACAGTCAAATTTGAAGTCCTTTTGTAAAAAAGAATTAAACCTGATAGATGAGCTGAGTGACCGAAATTATCATCCCCATCTTACAGTTGCATTTAAAGACTTAAAGCCAAGTCATTTTTTAGAAGTGTTAAGCTTGGTAAAAAATCACAGCTTCGATGCCCAATTTGAAGCAATAGAGTTGAGTATCCTCAAAAGAAAGGAAGGAAAATGGAGTTTGAATAGAAAATTACCCTTCGAAGGGTGATTTTTTGTTGAATCATTGATTTTCCTCACCAATAATGGAAGAAAAGGGCAGATTTATCAAAAAAATTCAGCTTATAGGAAATTTGGTCCTTTTTAAGAATTGTTCGTGAAGATTTTGATGAAGAATATAGATACTCAAATCAATTCCATATAAAAATTAGGAATCCTAAAAAAAAACCAAATATTATCTAAATATTAATTTCTTGTTACTTCTTATTCATCTGATAAATATAATTGGATATTTCCAAGGGGCAGTATTTTATAGATACTAAATATTTAAAACAAGAATATTATACCATTTTTATCGGCAAGGGCATAGTTTAATTACGCTATACAGCCTTTGTAGGAAATTATTTAGTTATAATTTTTCAAATATGGCAGAATGCCAAATTAAATAGCGTTTTTCTGGCATATAGAGCACTTTTTGAGATTTGTTTCCTTGCCTCATAACGTCTCATATTAGCTTCCTGAATGTTAAAAATACTAAATCAATTACCTATGAAGAAAGTTTTATTAGGTTTTGCTTTGAGTTTTCTGACCATCGTGTCAGTACTCGCGCAATCCAAAACGATCACTGGTAGGGTTACTTCGGCTGAAGAGCCTGAAGGTGTACCTGGTGCCAGCGTGGTGGTAAAAGGCACCACACAAGGAACAATTACAGATCTGGATGGCTCTTATTCAATTTCTGTTCCTGACAATGCAACTACACTTGTATTTAGCTTCGTCGGTTACCTGACCAAGGAAATGCCAATCGGCTCAAACTCCGTAATAAATGTGAGTATGACTACCGACATTAAAGTTCTGAATGAAGTAGTGGTGACTGGATATGGTACTCAGGAGAGAAGAGATATCACAGGATCTGTGACCTCAATCAATAATGAGTCCATTGAAAATCTTGTGTCTCCTTCATTTGATACTCAGCTTGCAGGTAGAGCCGCTGGTGTATCCGTAACGGTGCCAAGTGGTATTCTGGGAGCAAGACCTATTATCCGTATCAGAGGTGTAAACTCCCTTTCGGGTGGAGCTGATCCTTTGATCGTAATTGATGGCGTACCGGTTGTGGACTCTGACCGTTCTGGCGCAGTTGCTTCTAACCCATTAGCAAACATCAACCCGGCTGATATTCAGTCCTACGAAGTATTGAAGGATGGATCTGCTACTGCGATCTATGGTTCTAGAGCTGCAAATGGTGTGATTTTGATCACGACGAAAAGAGGTCAAACAGGAAAAGCTCAGGTAAATTATAGCATGAGCACTGGTTTCAATGAAGCGGTAGATACGTTTGATCTATTAACTGGGGACGAGTGGGTACCTATTGCTAATGAGAAAAGAGCAAACGTAAACGCTTCTCCTTTGGCAAACCCAGGCGTTAATACAGATTGGCAGGGAGCTGTATTAAGAAGAGGTACTACTCAGCAGCACAATCTATCTATCAGTGGTGGGTCTGAGGCAACAAAATACTTCTTCTCTTTGGGCTTTACGGATCAAGAGTCTGTTGTAAAAAACAATGATTTAAAGCGGTATGCTTTCAGAGCAAATATTGATCACGCCATTTCAAAGAAAGTAAGAATCGGAACTAGCCTTTCGTATGCTTATACCGAAATCACAGGTTTGAACAACGGTGCAAACTCACTTTCAGGTGCGATCTACAATGCAACTCGTGCTTTGCCAAACGTTCCGATTTTTGATCCGGCAAATACTGCATTCAACGGATATAATATCACTGCGAATGGTGCAACAACTGGTTTCGGTGCAAACCTTGCCGGTCCTGATAACAACATTCCAAACATTGCATATGTATTGGAAAACAACTTTACAAGAGGCAGAAACCACAGATTGTTGGGCAATGCATTTGCAGAAGTTGATATTGCTACTGGCTTGACTGCAAGATCTCAGATCGGTATTGATTTGACCATGGCTGATGATTTTACTACTCTTAATCCTCGTCATGGCGATGGTAGAAGTGCAAATGGTTCAGTAACTATGGCATTCAATCCTGCTTTGAGATGGAACTGGCAGAATACCTTGAATTATCAGACAGTCTTGGCTGATGATCATAATATCAATGTAACAGCTGGTGTAGAATATCAGTACACTAACTTCTACAACTTCTCTGCATCAGGCACTGATTTCTCTGATGAGTTCTTTAGATTGAGAAACTTGATCTCCAACTCTTACAACAACCAATTCTCAGGTGGAGGATTCTCAGAGAATGGATTTGATTCATACTTTGCAAGATTCAACTACAGCTACAAAGGCAAATATTTGTTGTCTTTTGCAGTAAGAAATGACGGGATCTCCCAGCTAGCAGAAGAAAACAGAAGAGGTACTTTCCCAGGTGGATCCATCGGATGGAGAGTTTCTGACGAAGAATTCTTTAATTCTGAATTAATTTCCGATTTCAAATTAAGAGCATCCTATGCTGAAGTGGGTAACGTAAGCCTACCAGGTGGTGCATTTCCATATGCAGGTGGATTTGGTCCAGTACAGGCAGCAGCAGGTGCGGGTATCGGATATTCCAATGTAGCCAACGTTGCGTTACAGTGGGAAACCTCCAAAAAGTTCAACGTAGGTTTGGATATGACTATCGGTAAAGTGACTATCTCTGCTGATTACTTCAAGAACAATGTGGATGGAATCGTATTGAACGCACCAACTGCGCCTTCCTTGGGTATTCCAGGTAATAACATCAGCCAAAACGTAGGCGAGATGTACAACCAGGGTGTTGAATTAAGAGCTGTAGCTAACGTCATCAATAGAGGTCAATTCTCTTGGAATACTGACTTCAACTTTACATTCATCGAGAACGAAGTAACTAACTTGGTTCAGCCGTTGACTGGCACTTACAACAGAACTGTTGTTGGAGGTCCTATCGCACAGCTTTACGGATTTAAGTGGGCAGGTGTAAACCCTTCTAATGGTAACGCTATGTACTACAGCGGTGAAAACATTGTTCAGTTAGTTGGTGCATCCTCATGGAGAGCATTTGATGCAGCAAATCCATCTGAAGTAGCTACTCCAGCTTCTGCTCCTTCTCAGTTTTTCTTGGGAAATACACTTCCTAAATTCCAAGGCGGTTGGTCAAACAACTTTACTTATGGAAACTGGGATGCAGAAATTTTCATTAGATATTCCGGTGGTAACTACATCATGAATGAGTCTCTGAGAGGGTTGTTAGGACTTGGTTTCTCAAACAACCACAGAGAGATCTTGGGTAGATGGACTGAAAGTGGTCAAGTGACAGACGTACCAAGACTATACTCTGGCCGCGACGCTAATACTTGGCAAACTTCTGCCTCCAACAGCCGATTCATCGAAAAGGGTGATTTTGTGAGAGTTCAGAATATTTCGTTGGGTTATAGAATTCCAGCGACAACTTTGAACAATGCATTCAACGGAGCGATCAGATCTGCAAGATTCTTTGCTCAGGTTCAGAATCCATTGATTTTCACTAAGTATTCAGGAATTGATCCTGAGTCTAACCAATTTAGTGGTCAGTTGAGCTTTGGTGTTGACTGGAACGTAGCTCCAATCATCAGAACTTGGTCTGTGGGTCTTAATGTTGGATTCTAATCAACCATCCTAAAAACGAACAACATGAAATCGAGCATGACACTAGCCTTAAGGGTTGGGATAATTAAAATCAATGCGAGATTCCATGTGGCCTTTGAAAAACAAATGACAAGCACATGAAAACAGTAATTTCAAATAAAATAAAAACAGCGTTTGTTGCTTTAGCGATGGTGGGAGTAACCTCCTCCTGCGAAGTCACAGACCTGCAGCCAGCTAACATTATTCCAGATGCTGAAGCTTTTGCTGACGCAAACAGAGTTAATGCAGCGGTTTTGGGTGTCTATGAAGCTGCACAGCGAGGTTTCTACCTTGGTGCGGTTCAGCGAGGATATCCTTTTGGTGCAGCCTCAGTTCAGCAGGGTGATATGAGAGGTGAGGATATGTACAACGATCAGTTGTTCTATGAAATCACTTATACCAATTCACACAATCCTCAATCAGCAAACAATAGCGGACAGTGGATCTCTCTTTACAGAATGATCAACCGTGCGAACATTGTAATTGAGAATCTTCCAATTGCTCAGGAAAACGGAGCAATTACTACTGAGGTAATGAATCAGTTTATGGGTGAAGCGCTTTATTTAAGAGCTCTTGCACATCATGAGTTGGTCCTTTTCTTTGCAAGACCATATTCTGATGATCCTTCATCGATGGGTATCCCTTATCGTACATTTGCGATCAACGATGTGTCCAAAGTAGGACCGGGTGAGGCAGTGGGAAGAGGAACTGTTCAGGAAGTGTACACTCAACTTTTGGCTGATCTTGATCAAGCTGAGAGCTTATTGAATGAAAGTACGAATCCATTCAGAGCTCAGAAAGGTGCAGCAATCGGACTAAAAGCAAGAGTTAAACTTCATATGGAAGATTGGGCTGGTGTATTGACCGAATACAATAAATTGGCTCCTGTATATGAAGTAACTGCGGATCCTTTAGAGCCTTTCAGAGGTGGAACAAGCTCTGACAACATTTTCTCTTTTGAAAACACCCAAAACTCAAATCCTGGAGTAAACGGTGCTTTGGCAAACATGTTTGGAAATCCAGAATTGGGTTCTAGAGGTCTGGTAAAAATCAGCCCAATCATCTGGAGAGCTGAATTTTGGCATCCTGAAGATGTAAGAAGAAGCCTAAGAGGGGATAGTGACGGATTTGTAAGTCAAGGTCCACTTGGTATGTTCAC
>CAYTXN010000177.1:0-6983 GCA_964441195.1 uncultured Limnohabitans sp. | reverse complement strand
CCCTCGTGCGGAGATTGAAACTCTGAGTTAAATGGTGTGTCTACGTTCATGGTAAAGTTATTTATGGTTTAGGTATCTAAAATCCAATATCAGTCCGAAATGAAACGGCAGGCATTATTCCAAAGAATATTTCAATAAATGATTCAATAGAAAAATTTTAGTTTAATAAAATCAAAAATGATTTCGTTTTCCCGGAATTAGGCTTGAAGTTGAATTATCCATCAAATACACAGGATGGGAAAATATTGAACCAAGTAGGGCTTTAATTTTAGTTATGATGGCTAAGAGTAGAGAGTTTTTCAACTTAAAGTGGGAAGAATTGATTTGGGTCTAAGAAAATGGTTTAAGCTATAAGTGTTAACCGAGAGCAACAAATGAGAATTTTCAATGAATAAGTGAGGACTAAAGAACTTAAATGACTAAAAAAAACGCTTGATAATTTTTTTAAAAGCGTAAATACGTATGTGAAAAACAAAAAAAATTATAGAAAAGTGAAAATTGGTGTTTGAAATTCAAAATATTTTTTAAACATTTATCGTCCCGAAGAATCCGTGTGACAGAGATTATCTGCTTGAACGGGGAGAATTCGGTAAGTTTTTGCAAAGAAATTAAACGTGTAACGATATGGGAATCAAAATTTTACTCAATTGGACCAGAGCACTTTTCCTGGTCATGACAGTAGGCTTATCCATGGGGGTAAGTCTGGATGTGGTGGGGCAGGATACATCCTACAGCCCTGAAATCACTTCTGATAAGGATGACTACCTTCCTGGTGAAATTGCCACGATCACTGGAACAGGTTGGATTCAAGATCAAACGGTTGAACTTCATATCGAAGAGGATCCATATTATGGTGATGCCTACTTTTTTGAAAGCATTCCGGTGGATGAGAATGGTTCTTGGTCAGTGCAAATCCAGATTGAGGAGAGGCACCTGGGTGTTGCTTTTACCGCTTATGCGATAGGACATTCTTCTGGAGCGACGGCATATACCTATTTTACAGATGGGAATATCCAAGGCAATGCCTCTGGTTTGCCAAATGGTGAAAATTTATCTTTTACGTATTCTTGGACTTCTGGAGGTGGATCACCTGCTATTAGATCTTTTACAACCTCAGGGACATCTACAACTGTTGGGACTAACTCCAATCCTGTAACTTTTTCAATTAATAATAATTTTTTAACAATTGGTGGAGAAAAATTTCAACTCATTAATTATTCTGTTGTAAAAACTCAAACAACTGGAGGTGGTCAGAATCAAACCACCACGATTATTTTTAACGAAACAGGTATCAATAGACAATTCGATCCTGGAAACGGAAATAATTTCACTACTTTAACCACTGCAAATTATGCCAAGTTGACAGCTGATTCTCAAACTACTACTTTCGGAAATTCAATTTTATTAACCAGTACTTTATCTGCCGCAGGTGATGTGAATGTGGCAGGGATTGAAATTACTTTTTATTTAAATAATGTGAGCGTTGGTACTGCAAGTACAAATTCTAATGGGGAAGCTGTTTTAAATGTTGGTGTTTTGGATGCCGGTACCTACAATATTTCATTATCATCAGCTGGTGCCGAATTAAATGCAGCAGCAACATCTACAGAATCATATTATGGAATTCTAGAAGAAAATAGTAATGCTGGTGTTTTGACAGTGAACAAAGCACCACTTGCAGTGACGGCATTAGCGGAAGACATCACTTACGGCGATGTCGCTCCAACGGTAACAGTTGAGTACAGCGGTTTTGTGAACGGAGAGGATGCAACAGTTCTGGACGACACAGGTTTTGACCTTGGAACAGATTACAGCCAGTTCGATGCGGTGGATACTTACAACACGACCATCGCTATAGGAACAGCCGAGGACAACAACTACAACTTCACTCCGCTGAATACAAGCACGTTTGAAGTTGGGCAGAAAGCACTGACAGTGACAGCGGACAACCAGAGCAAGACCTACGGTGACAGCTTCACTTTTGACGGCACGGAGTTCACAACCTCCGGACTGGTAAGCAGTGATGCAGTTAGCTCAGCCACGATCACCTCTGCCGGAGCTGCGGCAACTGCCACAGTAGACGGTTCGCCATATGCGATCAACATCTCATCTGCAAGCGGAACAGGACTTGCGAATTATGACATCAGCTATGTTGCCGGATCGTTCGCGGTTGGCAAGAAAGCACTTGCAGTGACGGCATTAGCGGAAGACATCACTTACGGCGATGTCGCTCCAACGGTAACAGTTGAGTACAGCGGTTTTGTGAACGGAGAGGATGCAACAGTTCTGGACGACACAGGTTTTGACCTTGGAACAGATTACAGCCAGTTCGATGCGGTGGATACTTACAACACGACCATCGCTATAGGAACAGCCGAGGACAACAACTACAACTTCACTCCGCTGAATACAAGCACGTTTGAAGTTGGGCAGAAAGCACTGACAGTGACAGCGGATGATCTTTCTAAATTCTGCGGTCAAACTATAACTTTCAACGGCACTGAATTTACACAAGTCGGATTGGTGTCAGGAGATGCAATAACTTCAGCAACTATAAGCTCGATTGGTGCAAGTTCTTCAGCAAATTCAACTGATTACGTTATAACTATCTCAGGTGCAATCGGTACAGGGTTGAGTAATTATAATATTAATTATGTTCCAGGAACGCTGACTGTGAATGCTGTAACTCTGGATGTAACTAATGCTCAAAATCCACGAAGTATCAATGAAGATGTTATAATTCAGATTAGGGTAAAAGACGGGTTGACTGATATTTCGGATGTTTTGGTTACCCTTAAGGTTGGAACTATCCCTACAATAGCAACATCAATTGATGGAATAGCCACCTTCAATCTTGGTAAATTAGCTGCAGATCTCTACCCTGTGACAGCTCAGGCAGGTGGATGTTCAGAATCTGAAGTTGTATTCCTTCCAGTTTACGATCCTAACGGTGGATTCGTAACTGGTGGCGGTTGGATAAACTCTCCTCAAGGTGCGATGACTGGTGACAAGGCCGATGTTGAAGGAAAAGCGAACTTTGGATTCAATGCTAAGTATAAGACTGGTAAAAACAATACCAGTGAGGTTGATGGAAACACTAACTTCCAGTTTAAGGCAGGTGATCTACATTTCTCCAGTTCTGAACATGATGCTATGCAGTTGGTTATTTCCGGAGCTAAGGCAACTTATACTGGTACTGGAACCGTGAATGGAGCTGGTAATCATAAGTTCAGGGTTATAGCAATCGA
This sequence comes from uncultured Limnohabitans sp., assembly GCA_964441195.1. Taxonomy (GTDB): domain Bacteria; phylum Bacteroidota; class Bacteroidia; order Cytophagales; family Cyclobacteriaceae; genus Algoriphagus. The sequence continues at coordinate 3,735 of CAYTXN010000177.1, read as the reverse complement.
TGGTCAAGTATCCGGAGGTGGTGGAGTTGATAAGTTCAGGATTATGATCTGGGACGACAATTCCTCAAGTTCACTTCTTTACGATAATAAGCGGGGTATTTCCGAAAGCTCAGACGACGCTTCAGAAATTGGCGGAGGATCAATCGTAATCCATAAGCCTGTTGGTAAAGGCAACAAGCGTGTCTCTGCTGAACTGATCACCGCCGACTGGAACACTCCAATTGAAGAGATCAAGTTGACAGTAGATAAAATGAGCTCGACTTGGTTTGAAAGTAGAAAAATACCGATGACCTTGGATGCTAGCAACTACGATCCATTGACTCCTGGTTACTATGAATTGAAAGTCGGTCTTGCTGAAAACGAATTCTACGAACTAGAAGAGCCGATTGCTATCAATGTCTTCGTTCTTGACAAGCCGATGGCTCAGGATATCACTATTAGCAATGATCTATTGCCGAAGGATATCCGAAATGGTCAAGTGATTGGAACACTTAGCACCATAGATCCAGTGGATGACATCCATACTTACAGCATAGCTGAAAATGAGCATGTTGAACTGAGTGGTGATCAATTGATCTGGAGAGGAAGTACAGTTCCTGCGGCTGAAATCACAGTGCAGGTAATGAGTACTGACAGAGCTGGTCAAACAATCAGCAGAGGGATCAAACTCAGAAAAGAGCTGAAGCCAGGTGAGTTCTTTATGTATCCAAACCCAGCTTCTACCGAAACCAACATCATGTTGGATCTGGATGAAAGCGCTACAGTTGCATTCCAAGTTTATGATGCAATTGGTAGACTGGTTATCCAGGATGAGGTGTACAAAGATGGAAGCTTCACTCATACCATTAAGGTGGATGGATTGGCTCCAGGAATGTACACGGTTCAGCTCAAGGTTGGAGATATGGTAATGACCAAGCGACTTATTAAAAAGTAATCGCTAGGATCATTTGAAAACAATAAATCCCGTTTCGAAAGAGGCGGGATTTTTTTTGATAGTAAATCTCTCACAGATATGCACAGTTTTGCCACAAGACTCGAAGACGCTAAGTTTTGGTTGGGTTATTATGATTTGCGTCCATTACGACTCTGTGATGAAAAATTAGTGTGGGTAAAAAGCTTACAGATATCACGGATGTTCACAGATTTTACCACTAAGGCGCCAAGGGTAAGAATCAAAAAAAGCGAAACCTTAACTCTTAGTGATCTCAAAAAGGAAACTAGAGTCAGTCCGATTGAAGTTCCTCCAATCAATGATCCTGAATATCAAGCCCTCTGTGTTTCTCCGTGGTTAAAAATTCTTCGCTGTGATTTACCCAAGATGCTCATTTCCCAAAAACCTCCCTAATCGCCTCCAAGTAGCTGAACCCATGACCCTCGGTTGGTTCGATGTAGTTACCTTCTAGATATTCATTCCAGCAGCAAATCATAACGGTATTGCCATTAGAAGGCCGGTACTTTCTGGATACTTGTTGGGCTTCCTTTAATTTGGCCGCAAAAGTTGACTTGCTGCTGTGAACCAAGTCTTTATATGGCTCCGACGGAATCCCCGATTGTTGTGGCCAAGTCCCACCAGCAGGTCGCATATCCCAACCCATTGCCACCGGAACCTGATATTCGAAGTTTGGATCTGAAGCAAACTGTTGGCTCCATCTATTCCAATGCCCACGATAGGTTTCCCGCATATCAGCATAGGATCGGTTGTCCTTTTCCATAAAATTATGGTAGACATAGCCTGTCATCCCTTCAAATCCCATCGACTTAAGACGAGGTACATACTCCTGCAAAAGTTGGCGCTTTTGGTATTCCCCGCCTTCCCAAGGACGTTTTGGGTTGGAAGGTCTCCATTCTGTAGGAAGCCCATACAATCGTTCGTGTTCTTGCATCGGTCCTGCGGTGACGGCGATAAACTTGATGCCCGGAAGACCGGATTTCTTTGCCGTCTCTTGCGAAAGATCCAGCAAATCTTTCATCGTCAGACCATAGTATGCTGCTCGGGATTCAGCGTCCTGGGGAAAATAGAAATATACAATCGGACGTCCGTCATCTCCTTTCAGGTAATCCTCCCGACTGAAATATTGATCAATCCAGAGTTGGGTGATCTTTTGGTGAACTTGGAGATACAGGGCTTTGGTGGGTTTTTCTCCCTCATAATTTGCCTTTCTGGCAAGTTCTTCTGGTGAACCGATTTTCAGCCAAAGCCTCCATCGCTCATCGCTATCATCACACCAGTTGATGGCGAATTTTATTTGTTCGGATTTCGGAAGCTTGGCATTTTCTGCCAACAGAACTTCTAATTGATCACCCCATTCAATCAATCCAGGCACGGCAACTCTTCCACCTTGGTTCGGATCGTTTTTCCAGCCTTCAGGATAGTATATTTTGGATTGGGGAGCAAAATTTAAATGGTGGTAATAATGTCTTCCAAAAAACCAGTTGTATGCAAAAAAGTCAATGCCATAGCTTTTCATGTACTGAAGCTGTTTTTTTGCCACTTCTGAATCAGTTCGCTTATAGAATCCTTTCAATTCCTTGATGGGCTTTCTATCCAGATATGGTCCTTCGTATGGATATTGCTTATTGTAAATCCTTCCCTTTGGTCCCCAGATGCCGGGATTTTGCAAGTTGGAGCAGTTCTTTGGATCTTGAAGGCATGACCAAAAGCTATCTCGATCGACAGCTGGATCTGCTGAAGTATTCCAGGAAGGCATAAAGTAAACTCCGACAAGTTCTTCCTTGTCATCTTGTTCCTGAGCAGATGAAAAGGAAGAAAAAGCTTCCGATTGGGTAGGTGCGATAGCATTTGACTTTTGCTTGCAGCTGGAAAAGAAAAAAAGTAAGGCAATGGCTGGGAGAATGGAAATAGATCTAATCATAGTTGAAAAGTTACTTCAAATCTAAGCTATCCTTTCTATGTAGGGCTTTCCAAGATTAAATTTAGGTCAGATCCTTTCTCCAGATTTCTATTCCACGATATTCCGGGAAGATCCTCTCGAAATTCAATTGATAACTCATCACTGGCTTAAAGCCCACTTTTTCATAGAATTTCTTAGCCTGAGGTTGACAAGACATCACTTCCAACCAAATGGAAGAGAGTCCATTTTTCTTGGCTTCAGAATCGCAGAACTCCATAATTTTCCTAGCAATACCTTTTCCATGTACTTCGGGATTGAGATAGAGACGATGCAGTTTCATCGAATTTGGAATTTCTATTTCCTTTGGGGAAAAAGGGAAGTCATATTTGAGGATTCCGATTTTCTTTTGATCCAATTCCACAAAGTAATAATGACTTGTGGGTCGTTTCAGTTCTTTGTAAAGCGTATGCCGATTATAGATCAAATTAACATACCAATCTCCCTGATCTTCCCAAATGTACCGATAGCCAGATCGATACACCTCATCCATCAGCTGGTATAATATCGGTTGGTCATCTGCTTGAATTGGCGTCAAAACAAGCCCTAAATTGGAATCAAGGGTGATATTCATCCCCGAAAATAGAAAAATCTACTTGAATTTTTCCATCAAATCAGCAGTCATATCATCTGAATATACTCCGTAAGAATTGACGACGACACCTTTGATGTCTCCATCTATGGAAGATATTGCATACAGAATGGCTTCATCTGAAGGATTGGTATTGCCTTCAAATCGGAAGGTTTGGTCTACCTCAAACTGAGAAGGAAGCAAGCAGACATCGCCGCAAATCAAGCTATCAAATCGGATATTGAAATCTTCGGT